>JAGQPC010000337.1 GCA_020426925.1 Planctomycetales bacterium
TGCCTTAGGCCAATCGCATATTTTCCGGTAAAGACACAGTTGTCGATTCGGGCTGAGGCTGTGCCTTGCGGGCTGAAATAAAGTCCTGCTCCCTCGCTTGCACTGACCCGGCAATTGACCAGATGGCAGTCCGTTGAAGCGGATACCGCGGTTCCTTGCCCGAGCAGCTCAAACTCGCAATTGGAAATTTTTAGCGTTCCGCCCTGACTTGCGACAATCGCTCTCAACGACAAGTCCGACGATGGCTCATTTGTATGCAGTCTGAAGTGAAGTCCTTCGATCGACAGATCGGCATTTGACGCAATCAGCGGCAGCTTGACATTCGACAGCAACGTCAGAGTCGGCTCCGACATCGGCGCGGCACGAAGCGTTATTGATTTATCGGAAAGCTGGACGCCGTTTGATAGATACTCTTTGTTGCCGTACACCAAGATTACGTCGCCGGACGACGCATTGGCGACCGCCTCGGAAAGAGATTCATATGTCGGTGACTTACCTTCGATCGTAAAACCATCCGAGCTCGCTGAAAAAAATCCAGGAATCGTTGTTGCGATACCAATCACAGCAACAACAGCGATCAAAGAAAGTCCAACCGCCTTTCTGCGCGTAAATCGACTTGTTTGAAATCCGTGCGACTTTCCTTGAGTAATCGCCTCGATAACTTCATCGGCACTTTGAAAGCGATCCTTCGGATTCTTGTTCAGCAGTCGCTCGACAATCTTGGCGAGCCACGCTGGCACGTCCGCCGTGACTTCCGAGACTGACGGCGGATGATTGTCACACACTTGACGAATCGTGGCCAAAACCGAATCAGAACGAAACGGTGATTTGCCAGACAATCCGAAGTAAAACAAAACGCCCAGACTAAACAGATCACTACGAGCATCGATCGGCGAATTCGCTTCCACCTGCTCCGGAGACATAAACTCGGGCGTACCAGCGATGGTCCCGCTTGCGGTCAAACCAGAATCGTCATCAAACGCCTTAACGAGTCCAAAATCCGACAGCTTGGCCGCGTTTGTTTCTGCGTCGATTAGTACGTTCGCGGGTTTGATGTCTCGGTGGATCAGACCTCGCCGATGTGCGGCCGCTAAGCCGTGCGTAACATCCAGCATCCACTGAACAATCTGATCTCGATCTGTTTTTTCATCTGCGTCAACAAGCTGCTGCAGCGTTTTGCCGCGAACGAATTCCATCACGAAGTAAGGAAAGTTACCGGCCTGCTCGACGGAATGGACTGTGACAACGTTTGGGTGCCGCACGACGGCGGCCGCTTTGGCTTCGCGAATGAACCGCTCACGTGCTGCTTGCTTCACAGCAAGTTCAGGAAGCAGGATCTTGATCGCGACGAATCGATCAAGCGTCGGGTCCCACGCCCTGGCGACGATCCCCATCCCTCCATGGCCCAGCGGCTCGTGCACAACAAAATCGCCAATCTTGCCGATCACATCTGGGGCGTCGCAAGGTTCGACGATCTGCTGCAGAATCGAAACCTCGTCGAAATCGTTCGTCTGATTTCTATCATTTCGAAGTGCGTCCATGACGTTACCCAGATTCCAGGTCTCCGGAAGCGGGATCCGAGTTTCGTCTGGTCGCATCGTTGGTTGGTAGTCGACGATTTTCTGTAAGCGAGCCTGACAACTCTGACACTCACCAAGATGATTTTCACGAGCTTCTTGAATCGAAAGGGACACCGACTCGTCGAGTAATTCTCGCAGCTCACTGTCGGTCAGACATTCGTTTTCTGGATGAGTCAATTTTCGACCTCATCCACAATCTCACGGATCTTCGCCAACGCTCGGCTTTTCGCGATATGCACGGCTCCAACAGAAATGGAAAGACTTTCCGCAACTTCCTTGGCCGGTTTTTGCTCAACGGCGGTCAGCCAAAATGCGTTCCACGACGTTTCGCGAAAACTGGGCTTCGCGCGTTCAGCAGCCCACTGAAACAGACGCCACTGATGCTCCTTGTTCCAAAGATCTTCCGCCTCTTTTGCCGGCATTTCGTTGAGCACCTGGTGAACGGCCGACTTGCCCGACCCTTGCTCTTTTCGCTCCGCCTTCTTCGCCCAATCACGGAGTCGATTCAGCGTTACCGTAAACAACCAGCCCCGAAATGTGCCTCGAGACTTGTCGTAGTCGAACGCATCAGCTCGCTTCGAAATGATTTGCATTACATCCTGAGCGAGGTCCGAGGCATCGGCGTCCTGCAGTCCGCGACGACGGCAATACGCATAAACAAGCGGCGTATAGATTTCTACGAATTGCTTCCACGCATCGTGATCGGTTGAGTCACGCAATCGAATTAGCAGAGACGGTCGAGTTGGAGGTGACTGACTCATAATGCCGCGCCAAAGCTAACGATTGTCAAGCCGTGTGAGAATTGGATTGTACATCGCCCAATAGGACGATTGTAGTGCAACTAACCGAACAGGTCTCCCGAAATGGACAGAGACTCTGCTAACAAACGGAGCTCGTTTCGCAATCGCTCGTCGATTGGTATGCCGGATTTTGTCCTAGCGATCGCAGTCGCGTGCTCTTGGCTTCCTGGATAGTGAATTGGTTCGTCAGCATTAAGTCGATCGCTGCTTTGAATCGCCGTGACAAATGCGTCCATCGCTGCCGTAAACTCTTCCACAGGCATGAAATCGGCAATTCGAATCGCTGCGACAAAATGCCCCATGGTTGGCTGATCGTATTCCGAACCATCGCTGCAGTTTGCCCACGCGCCGGACAAAACTCCGGACAAAATCGAAACCATCATCGAAAGCCCGACGCCTTTGTGCCCTCCAGTTTCGGTTTCGCCACCCAGCGGAAAAAGGATGGTCCCGATGTTTGGATCGTTGGTCGGTTGCCCGGCCAGATCTTTAGCCCATCCGTTCGGAATGGGACGCTCTGCTTGGCCGTACGATTGAATTCGATTGACCGTCGTCACGGCGGTCGACATGTCCAGCACGAATGGAGGTTTCGTTCCGCATGGAGCCGCGAACGCAAACGGATTCGTGGACAACATGGCTCGCAATCCATTGATCGGCGCGACCCCAATGTCGAATCCTCGCCCAAAGAAATGTCCGCTGGCGCACAGTCCGAGCATTGCGTGTTCGATTGCCAGATTCGCGTAGAAGCCAGCCGGGCCAAGGTGATGTGAGTTATAAACAGCTGCCAGCCCGACACCCGTTTCGTTGGCCTTTTGAATCGCAGCTCTAGCAGCGTGAGTCGTCGCGACCAAACCGGTAGAGGAATTGCCATTGATGCGCACTGCGTGTTGCGTTTCACGCGTGATTACCAATTTGGCTTGTGGATCGATTTGGCCGCTGCGAACGGTCTCGACGTAATACGAGACCAAGTTCCGGATGCCATGCGTGTCGACGCCTCGCAGACTCGCCCAAATCAGGATGCTCGCCGCATCTTCCGCGTCCGATTCGGAATAGCCAACTCGGCGTAGTGCCAAATTGACGAATTCTCGAAGCTCTGTCGCGTTAATTAAGTAATTTGACAAAGTTTCACTCGCACTTGTTTGCCACTGATTAGTTCAGCTGAAACACCATGGGGAGTTTCTCGGGACGAACACGTTGCCATTCCGCAGTTTTCATGGGTGGCCGGGGTCGAGCGCAGCGAGCCCCCGGAATTCGGCGCTGGGGGCTCGCGTACGCTCGACCCCAGCCACCCATAGCAGCCCTGTTTGCCGCGGAAGTTACAGTAGCCTGAAAACCCCAACACCGTGATTCTGGTCACGACAGCGGTTTCGGTAAACCGACTCCAGCCGTTTCTCTAGCGACTAAAGCCGTTTCGAGCAGAAATGTGGCAAGAACCGGTTGGACGCTTGCCGATCAGCTCTTATAATTTGGCAGGCTTGTGAATTCTGTCACAAAACACCTAAGCCGTTACTATTCTAAGACTTAGCGACAAACCAAGGTTTCAGGCATGGCCAAAAAAGGTCCTCGTAAAAAAGTACCCAAAGAGCTGGCGGTCATTAATGCGGACAATTGTACCGGCTGCGAATCATGTCTTGAGGTTTGCCCTGTCGACTGCATTACCTTAAATACGCTCCCCGGAACGCCAGGCGTCAAAGGGAATCAGTCATGGTGTGAAATCGATATTGAGCGATGTGTTGGCTGCGAAGTTTGCGTCCACATCCCGCAAAAGAAAACGAATCCGTACGAATTGACCGTCTGCCCGTGGAACGCGATCGAGATGGTCCCCACGGAAAACGTCGCCGTGGTCGTTTCTCAAATTGGCGGACCGCCGGAATACATTCGAGAAAACTGGGATCGTCTAGTCACTACGGCTCATAAATTAGCCGAACTGCGAGTTAGTTCGTAATTCCCAAGACGCTTCGCAAAACCTAGGCAATGGTATTCTTGCCATTGCCCATTCCCGTCCCGCCGCCAAACGACTGGTTGCTTGCGCTCACCGTCTCAATCAAGTAGCATGGGCCCCATGGCCCGTGTCCAAATTGAGTAGAGTCGATCTCCACGGGCCGGGCCCCATGCTACGCGACTCAATCACAGCATACCGTTCGCCGCCGAGTGATAAACACTTGAAGAACCGCTTCGCATTTACGCTCGTTGAACTCCTTGTTGTCATCGCGATCATTGGCGTTGTCATGTCGCTAACGATCCCAGCGATCAGTTCATCGCGAGAAGCCGCGAGACGCAACACGTGCATGAACAACTTGCGGCAGATCGGAACGGCTCTGCAGTCGTACCAGTTGGCAAAAGGCACGTTCCCGGCCGGTTGCGTTGAACGTCGCGCGTGGAACGATTCGACTCAGCAGAAACGGCAACTGGCATGGTCCGCATTCATCCTCGGGCATTTGGACCAACAGAATCTCCACGAACAAATCGACTTTTCAAAAGCGTTCGACGCGCTTGAAAATCAAGCCGTCGCCGCGACGATACTCGAGGCCTACGTCTGTCCAACAAGTTCTCGAGGAGCTCGCTTGGTAAATGGTCGCGGCCCGATCGATTATGGTGGAATTTTCGGTGAGCGAATTACTGGACCGAACAATCCGCCGAAAGGCATGATGCTAATTGACGAGCGACTGTCGATCGAGCAATGTACGGATGGAGCGACGAACACACTGATCGTTGCCGAAGACGCTGCTTGGCCCGATGGCCAGTGGATCAATGGTCTCAACATTTTTGATCAAGCGTTTCCCATCAACGAAGCTCCTGAATTTGAAAACGACATTCGCAGTCAACACACGGAAGGAGCGAACGCTGTTTACGTCGACGCTCATGTTAAGTTTCTCCCAGAATCGACCGACCCAATCGTGCTCGCCGCCATTTGTACTCGGCAAGGCGGAGAAACCAACACGCAAATCGACTAGACGGGAAAACAGATTATGAGTTCTAGTCGAAACGTGATCGAACATAATCGCAAAGCATGGGACGAACTCGCGCGGCGAAAGCAGAGATTTACTCAAGCCGCGAAAGACGAGGAGTTCGCAAACCCACTAGCAATTCTCGATGGTTCCGGTTGGCTCGGGAAAAACATCGCCGGCAAGCGACTTTTATGTCTGGCTGCTGGTGGTGGCCGCCAAGGACCGCTCTACGCGGCGACGGGTGCGATCGTGACTGTCGTTGATGTTAGCGCCGCTCAGCTAGAACTCGACCGCGAAGTCGCCACTGCTCGTCGGCTAGAACTAAAGACTGTTCAAACTTCGATGGACGACCTGTCGATGTTTCAACAAGGCGAGTTCGACATTGTGATTCATCCCGTCAGCACGTGCTACGTCGACAACGTCGGCCCTCTGTACGAGCATGTTGCACGCGTCACTCGGCCCGGCGGCATCTACGTCAGCCAACACAAACAGCCGACGAGCATGCAAGCCAGCGTAGCGGCGTCGCCAAACGGATACGAACTCACCGAACCGTACTACCGCAGCGGACCGTTGCCGCCAGTGCGTGGAAGCCTGCACCGAGAAGAAGGCACGCTAGAATACGTACACCGCTGGGAACAGCTGATTGGCCTGATGTGCCGAGCAGGATTTGCCCTCGAAGATCTAACCGAACCGGTCCACGCGGAACCGTTGGCTCAACCTGGAACCTTCGCCCATCGCAGTAACTTTGTCGCTCCGTACGTTCGCGTGAAGGCTCGAAGATCGGCCGAATCGGCGCAAGAGAGTGAACAAACGACAAAAATGTGGCTGCCAGACGGCTGATCGATCGCCCAGCTCATCGATCAATACTTCAGCCGGTTCCGAAATCGCACGAAACTCAAGAAACGACTCACAAAAAGGAGGATGAAAACTGTGTGTCCCGAGCTAATTGGCTCTGGAACCGTAAAAGAACTTGAATCGAGTTCGTAGTTCCCATCCTGAAACGCAAGCACGATGTCACGCGTTGTGAAATCGCCATCACCGTTCCAGTCACCTTCGGACCAAGTCGAATTACCAATCAGTGCGTCTTCGTATTCACCATACTGAAAGGCGATGACAAAATCCGCGGAATCGAATCGACCGTCCAGATTGGAATCTCCAAAGCCCGTTTCTGCAAACTGTTGGACCAAGATTCGTCGGTCGCCCAGGTCGATCGCACCGTCCTGATTAAGATCAAACGTCTCCCAGAACTCGCCGCCTAGCATTACCTCAGTTTGGATGTCGATATCGCCGGCGCTAACCGTTTCGCTGTGATCGTAGTCGACGCGAGCCACTGAATCGCTGCCGACAATCTTGAACAAGCCGTTCTTGACGTCCCAGATATAGTGGGCTCCGCTGAACTCGAACACGTTTTCCGTCGCCTCCAACGCCACGCCGCTAGGTTCATGAATCAACTGCTGAACCGACTTGCCATCCGTCCAATAGAACTCCTTGCGATCAATTTCGGTCGTGCTTCCTTCTTTGAAGATGATATTGGAAACGAACGCACCGTCGGGCGTTGTGTATGTATGATTCGAGGATGGATAGAATTCGAGCCACTCGTATTCTTGAGCTTCTTCGTCCGACATCAGTTCGAAATTTCGGAAATCATGATCGATCGTGAACAGATCCCACTTGTCGCTATCGACTGGCTTGACCTTCAGGAAGTAATCGCCACCGATATTGTACGGCGCGACGCCACCAGAGAGACTCTGGTCACCGTAGAACGGCACGTGTCGCAGAGTCGTTCCATCAAGAACGTACAGATTGAATCTCCAGTCGCAACAGGCCGACAGATCGCGAGCGAGAACAAAAAGCTTATCCGCACCGACATTGCCTCCCCAACCTTGAACGATGCTACGGAAGTTATTGGCGTTAATCTCAGGTCCTTCCACGTGGATTTGTTGAACGGCGCCGGTATCTGGAGAATCAGATTTGAATAGCTGCCATCGACCGTCATCGGTGTGGATTGTCGCAAAAAACTGATCGTCGTAGAGAAGCTCTCGTTCGACACCTTCCGGCCAGCCGAATTGTACTTGCTCGAACAACTCGCCGTCCGTTCGGTACCAAGACGCCAAACCATTCATGCGAGCACGATCATAAACGTAGCCATCGATTACGTGAGCCGTGTCCCATTCCAAAAACGCGTTCGGCGTGCCGCTTGTCGGGATTTCGGTAACGATTCCGTCCTGCAAACGGTACAGTCCGCCGAGACTTTCACGAAACAAAAGCATGTCCTTTTCTTCAAACAGAAAAGAATGACGAACGATTCCGCCGTCAAATCCAGGAACCTCGGTTATCGTTTCACCATCAAAAGCATACAGATCCAACGTGCGAATTCCCCAACGATTCACGTCTTTGATCCCGGTGTAATACCGCACGTCATCGTAGACAAAAGCCTCTTCAACAAACGGAACAACGTCTAGCGATTCAATCCTTTCTGCCGGATCGGTCGTTCCGTTCCAACGGTACCATGGGTCAGAAACGGCAACATAGTAATAATCGCCAACCTGCGGTGTTAGTCGCGTTCGCGAATTAATCCTGATATCAACTTCCTCGATCGGCGCAAACTGATAGCCATCGAACAGGTGCGATCCGATGAGTGAATAACCGTTGCCTAAGTCCCAAAGTCCATCATTCGCGATTCGAGCGACAGTCACATCCGCAGCGATGTGCGTGGCAACCAAAAATGTAGAGACGACTACGGCAGCCATTTGAGAGAACTTATGCATCTTGCCCCCCATCTATTCATACGTAAAGGTTCCAAGTGCCTCAACGAAATCGAGGTCAATCTGATCGAATTCCTGGTCGCCGTTCCAATCGCCGTCAACCCAAGTGGAATTGCAGTCAACCCCATCTTCAAACTCGTTCGTATTGAAAACGAACACCAGATCTTGTGAATCGAAGATCCCGTCCATGTTGGAATCTCCAAACGTCTTGGCCAACATGTGTATTAAGTAGAACTCGACATCGCCAATCACTCGATCGTCGACGTCTGCGAGTTCCAAGTCGACATCGTGGTTAAATGTGCCTTTGTCATCAAAGTCAAAAAACGCAGCATCTTGTCCTTCGATTACCCGTACTGCAGCGTAGAGGAAGTCAATATCTGACGCGTTAACAGTTCCGTCGGCATTTAGATCGTTCGCATCGTATTGCGCGACCGCCAAATCGTATGCATTCTGCACGTGAAGGAACCCGTGGTCAAAATACTCGAAAAGGTCTCCGAACGTTTCATCGTTATTGGGATCGGAAGTTAGTGTAAACTGCCTTGCGCCGCAAAGGATGTATTCTACTATACCGGGAGTCGTTGGAGTGTCAGGCGTCGCTGGATCTTGGTCGTGGTCTTCATTCGGAAGGTTGCAAATGTCTTTTCCTGCACGCTCCTCGTGGGTTGTAAACAGCAAGTTCTCGCTGGGATCGTCTGGATCAGGTTCCCCTGAATAAGCCGAAACTGGCATGTCGGGAAATCGCGAGCTCAATAGTGCGACAGCGGCAGCGACCTGAGGAGCGGCAAAGCTGGTTCCGTCGTATGATCCGTTCACATTTTCCGCCGGTGCAGCGATATCGACACCGTGAAACCAGTCAGTGGCCGGGATGCCAGTTAACTGGGGCGTCCAAACTACATCCTTCGACAACCCGTAATTTGAATTTGCGCGCTTAGCCGGGTCGGCCAGTGGGTTGGTGCTGGAATCGCCTGTGCCACCGACGACGATCGCCGCCGTCGAGTCAAGCCACGGCGTGATGTATTGTGTGGAAAGTCCTGATTCGCCGCCTCCCGCCGCTTGCGTCAGTTCAGTTGAGTCATTACCTGCCGCGTCGACATATGCGATTCCGTTCGCGGCCAGCTGTCGAACTTTCGCTGCAGCCGACGCAAACGTGTCATCGGCGTCTCCATTTTCCGAACTGGTGATAGCAACGCTAATGCTCACTGCAGCGATGTCGACTCCCGCTGCTTTTTGATCCAAGACGTAATCAAGCGCTCGATGCCACGTAGGCAGTGTGTCATCGACACGAATAGGCATGATCAGGACGCGTGGCGCCGCACCAATACCCGAACTATTGTTGGCGATACCGGCAATAACGCGAGCGGCGTTTGAACCGTGCGAGCCGCTACTTATGATTGCGACGCCATCGTGCGTTTCACGTGCATCCCAGCCGACCAAATCTATGGCGTTATCTCCATTCGGGTTATCATTCGTTGACGTCTGCCAGTTCGAATCGCCATACAGTTCGGCAATCGTGATTTCATCATTGCTGTTAGAGTCGGTGGTCGACATCGCACCAGCGTTCTGAGAGGCATTTAGATCGGCGAACGAAATCAAGCCATCGTCGTCCACATCAACGAGCGACGACATAATGCTCGCCGGAATCTCGTCCTGATTGATCCACACATTATTCAGAATCTCTGTGTTGCCTTCTAGGTTGAACTCTGTGTCCAGGACAGCTACGACGACATCTCGCGATCCGGTCCATTCTTCGTGGACTTTGTCCGTGCGTGTCTGTTTTAACTGCCAAGATTCAGTGTACTCTGAGCTTGCAGCTCCCGAATCGACAAATCCCCGAAAGAAATTGTTAGAGAACGTGTTGGCAGACAACACGATCCGGTTCTCCAACATCTCGAAGGCCAAATGATTCTTGATTCTTGATTCTTGATTCTTGATTCTTCTTCATCGAACCGGTCTCCTTGCCAGCGGCGATTGCCTACGTTGGTTAACCATATTGACTGAACCTAGTCTATCCTTCTCTACTAGCCATTGCAATCAATTCTTCATCACACATTGCTCGCCTCTGCGTTTGCGTGAAATGCATGGCAGCAAGTTTCGCGAGACGTCGGTTAGACACAAAACGAGAAACAAATGACAAAAATGTGGCTGCCCGAGGGCTGATCGAAGTTATCTTATTCGGTGTTAGCAGAACGGTTGAAAAAGGAAACAAAATGAACGTACGCATTTCGCTCGCGATTGGGATTTTGCTCACCACGAGTCTTAGTCTATTCGCTGAATCGACAGACTCGATTGACGACGCGATCAGGCTCGCCGGCGATAACGCCGATCAGATCAATCGTGCCTTGGCAGATGTCCCCAAAGACCAGCTGTCGGGCATGCAGTTTCTCGTCCAGCACATGCCTGAGCACGACCTGAAATCGCTGTCGGCCGAATTCCTGCTCGAAAACGTCGACTACGCCTATAAGGCTTGGCACGAGTCGCCGTGGAAAGATCAGATCAGCGAAGACATCTTCTTTAACGATGTGCTGCCCTACGCGAACATCAACGAACGTCGCGACCGTTGGCGAAAGGAGTTTTACGAGCGATTCAAACCGATCATCAAGGACATTGCCGAACCTGGAGCGGCCGCCGTCAAACTGAACCAGACGATTTTCCCAACCTTGAATGTCAAGTATTCAACAAAACGCCGGCGAGCAGACCAAGGCCCAAAGGAATCGATCGAATCCGGTTTGGCGTCGTGCACAGGGCTTTCGATTCTGTTAATCGATGCATGTCGTTCGGTCGGCGTTCCTGCTCGCTTCGTGGGCACGCCTCTGTGGTCAGACAAAAGCGGCAATCATTCGTGGGTGGAAGTCTACGACAAGGGCTGGCATTTTACCGGCGCCGCCGAACCGGCAGGAGATGACCTGGACCGAGCATGGTTTGTCGACCGTGCGTCCAAAGCCGACCGAGCAGAACGCCTACACGCGATTTACGCCGTCAGCTATCGCCACACTCCTCAGGAATTCCCAATGGTTTGGGCTCGCCGATTGAATTTTGTCCATGCGGTCAACGTCACCGATCGCTACACAGCTTTGAAAGAAAAGCTCGCCGACGATGCAATCCGCGTTCGCTTTCGAGTGTTCGGCACTGACGGAAATCGTTGCTCGGCAAATTTTTGTATCAAAGACAACAACGATCAAGAAGTCTTCAGCGGAACAACAAACGACGAGCGGTTTGACGCCAACGACCACATCACCACGGCGCTAAAAAAAGGCGAAGAATACTCAATCGAAGTCGAACACGATGGCAAGGCAGACAAGCAAACATTCAAAGCCAGTAGCGAAGGCCAGCTGGAAACGGTTCGCTTGAACAAGTGAGCAGGACTGCGATTCACGTGGCGTCTATGGGTGGCTGTGGGACGTGGGTAGTTGTGTGACGTGGGTGGCTGGTGGTCGAGCGCAAGCGAGCCCCCAGCGCCGAATTATTCCGGAGGCTCGCTTACGCCTGACCACCGGCCACACTTGAAAACTCTGCGTGACTCTTCCCACCAGGGATCTTTAGCAAGATCCACTACGGTCATTGTTAATCGAAGCGTGGAGAACGAACGTTAGTTTCTGCACGTTGTTCGTGGATTAAGCGGTCAGCATCAACCGCCGCGGCGATCAAGCGTGCTGCGGGAGTCGAATATGTTCCTGCCGAAAACAGAAAGACCAAATCAGCGGAATCGAATTCACGGTCTCCGTTCCAGTCACCGGTCTCAAACGTCGAACTGCGATAGACGCCATCGACATTCGAGTCGCCCGTGATTCTCCGCTCGTTGATCGTTAACCACCTGTGATCAGCGATTGTATCGCTCACCAACTTGGATTGGCTCGTCATCCCACTGAATCGCAAACGGGTGCGGATCGTACTTATCAGGCAAGTCAGCGAATCCGTATTGGGTCGTACCATCTGGCAGCGTTGCAAGAAACGAAAGCAATCAGCGATGTCGAGCGGACGACTGGATAGACCGACGCAATCGCAGCGGTAAACAGAAACATCGTTCGAATCGAGAACGTCACGTTTAACAACCTCGGCGCAGCAAAACAGCACGCAACAGCGGTCAGCCAATCAACACCACGCGGCTGATTCTTCGCTCAGCAATCCCACCTCGACCAGTAACGGTGAGTTCGCTTTATCTGCTAGACTTATCGCCATGAATACGCGTATGACAATTCGCATGGACCGCGTTCAAACTCCCATGATACCAGTTGTGGGTGAATGGACGTCGCAACATCCGGGAACAATTTCGCTGGGCCAGGGAGTCGTGCATTACGCTGCTCCGAGCCAAGTCCATACCGAAATCGCAAACGTTGCAACCAATGAACCTCGCATCGATCGGTACGCGCTCGTCCGTGGCATCGACGAATTGCTGGAGCAGATCGATCGAAAAGTTGAACGCGAAAACGGAGCTCGTTTGGATGAATCGACTTCTGTCGTGACAGCGGGCTCGAACATGGGCTTCATGAACGCCGTGCTGGCGATTGCCGACGTCGACGAAGAAATCATCTTGTTGAGTCCATACTACTTCAATCACGAAATGGCGATCGACATCGCGGGGTGCAAACCAATCATCGTGTCGACAGACGACCAATATCAGATCGATCTGGACTGTTTGGTCGCCGCGATTACGGATCGAACTCGGGCGATCGTTACGGTGTCGCCAAGCAATCCGACAGGCGTTGTCTACTCACGCGAAGCACTGATTGCGGTCAACGACTTGTGCAAACAACGAGGCATCTACCACATCAGCGACGAAGCCTACGAGTACTTTTTGTACGACGGTACGGAGCATTTTTCACCGGGATCCTTGCCAAACGCTTCCGCTCACACGATCAGCTTGTACACGCTTTCGAAGGCATACGGCATGGCAGGCTGGCGAGTTGGCTACATGACAATCCCCAATCACTTGCTGACCTCGGTCAAAAAGATACAAGATACAAATCTCGTGTGCCCGCCGATCATGAATCAATTCGCGGCGACAAAGGCGTTACAAATGGGACGCGACTGGTGCATGCAGCAAATCGCTGAGTTTGCGTCTGTTCGAGACATCGTTGTTGACGAATTTGCCAAGCTCGGAGATCGATGCATCGTGCCGCGGCCGAGCGGAGCGTTCTACGCATTGATTAAGCTACGAACGGACAAGACCGATATGGAACTCGTCGAATCGCTCATTCGAGATTTCGGTATCGCCGTTTTGCCTGGATGCACGTTTGGCGTACACGATCCGTGCTCGATTCGAATTGCGTATGGTGCTCTCGCGAAGGACACGGTTGCCGAGGGAATGGGGCGGCTCGTTCGAGGTTTGACAAAGCTATTGTAGGAACTGATTTAGTCGGAGATCGAAATGAAGATTGTTGCAGTTCAGCTAAACAGCGTTTGGGAAAACAAGCCAGCCACTCACGAGAAACTCCGCGCGATCCTGGCCAACGACACAATCACGGAAGAATCGCTCATCGTATTTCCCGAAATGTTCGACACTGGTTTTAGCATGAACACGTCGGCGACTGGTCAGTCGTCAGACCTCGAGTCAGAGCGGTTTCTTCAGGAAATCGCAGAGACCTACAATTCGGCCGTGCTGGCTGGCGTTGCCGCGCCGACAGAAAATGGCCAATCAAAAAACGAGGCCGTTGCATTTGCGCCCGACGGAACGGAGCTTGTCCGATATCGCAAGATGCAACCGTTTACATTAACCGGCGAGGATCGGCATTACGGATTCGGCGACCAGCACCGCATTTTCGAATGGTGCGGCATGAAGGTGTCGCCGTTCGTTTGTTACGACTTGCGATTTCCTGAAGTGTTTCGTCCTGCTGCACAAGAAGGGGCGGAACTCATTGTCGTCATGGCATGCTGGCCAGCAAAACGATCGGAACATTGGGTGAGGCTCCTGCAGGCTCGAGCGATCGAAAACCAAGCATATGTTGTTGGCGTGAATCGGTGCGGAACCGAACCGAAATTCGTCTATGATGGTCGCAGTGCGGCGTTTGACCCTCACGGCAAAGCTTTGTTCGAGGCCGACGAAGCCGAACAAGTCTTCCACTTAGATATCGATCCGAACGTCGTCCGCGATTGGCGAGACGAGTTTCCGGCATTGCGAGACATGCGACAGATTTGTGCACCGCGCGGCGAAGCTGATGCTTGAGTTTGTTCGCGGGTTGTTCTGGGCTCGACGGGGCCATTGGGTTTCTGTCTAATTTGAAAATCACAATCAAGAATGTCGTGCTGCTTCTTGAATTACTCCACCCCCCCCGAGGGAGGGTCGAAGCCGAAGAATGAG
>JAGQPC010000338.1:0-8919 GCA_020426925.1 Planctomycetales bacterium
TCGGACCTGAGCCACTGCTTCGACGACATCGAGATCATAGTCCCGTGGCAGTTGAAATTCACCTCGCGGCAGCAAGCCTCCTGTGTAGAAGTAGTCCGCATTTCGCGATTCGATCATTACGACATCGCCGTCGTTCAACAGTATGTCTTCTGGCTGAAACGGAATCGGATCCCAAGATGGCAATCGCGTCGGAATGTGCACAATTCCGACATTCAAATCCGACCAACTTCTGGGATCACAATCTTCGCGCGCACCTTCTTGGACTCGCGAAAGCAGATCTGCATTAGACATGCCGCCTCGGAATACAAAGATGCTGTCGAACGCGTCTAATCCCGGCAGGCCTCCTGTTTGGGCGAGCACGTGCAGGATGTCGTTTTCGTAGCCCTGCAAATCAATTGTGTGCGCTGTGCCCCGCTTAACATTGCTAGCTGCAATGTCCCCTGTTCCACCTGACTGGAATCCACCGACCTCCTCGCGAAAAACCAGTACGCGAGTCGTCCGCGACTGCATCAGAGTGACCAAAATGGAAGCTCGTTCCGCGGGTAGTATCTCGGCGTCTAAATAGGCTGTGCGAATGGCGTCGTGCGCTTCGGGCAGGGTCATCCCTTCCACCGTCACTGGCGCAATGAGTGGCACTAAGGCAGTGCCGTCTTTGCGAACCTCTACTGGATAGCCGACGGAAGGTGGCAGGTTAGCCCCTGCCGCGCTAAAACGTGACGCTAGATTAACCGGTGGCAGTGGAAGAGGCTGATTCTCTCCTGTGGGCGGAAGCACGCCCGGCACATAGATTCCTAGGACATCCCCAGGTGCGAGCACATATTCTTCGGGGGCGTTCTGCCGCAATAGCGAAAGAGGAATTGTCTGGCGAGACTCGCGGCGGGGCGCTGTCAATATCTCTGTGGGTAAACGCCGAACGGGAATTCCATTCAACGTCGGGTTTGTCAGCGCTGCGCAGCCCGAAAACAGATTTAGAGTTAGCAGCGTCAACAGCGCGCACCGTCGCGAAACGGTAACAACTGCCTCGCCCTGTCGCGTGTCCGTGGAGCCGGGCCGTTTTGTTGACATCGTTCAATCTTTCGCCAAAAGGTCCGTGCCGCTTAGACTTAGGCGGGTGTCTAACGTCACGTCACAATCATTGCTAAGGCGTTTGCGGCAATCGATATATCTTCACCGAAACTCTTGGTTCTGGACTTTCGTGTCGCTCAAGCCGCTGGGGCTGTGACGCTTCCGGCGACTGGGCGCTACCTGAAGCTTGCTCGCTGCTTGCGTCAGCCTCGACCTCTGCATCAACCTCTGCGTCAACAATTTGATCGGATTCGGTCGACGCATCGCTGTCACGGCCGGCCTCCATGTGAACATCGCCAGTCCCACCTTCATCGTGATGATCGCCGGGATCATCGTCGTAAGCGGTTGCTTCGTCCAAAGCTTGGATGCGACCGTAATGATAGGGACGAGTGTCGGAAACAATCTCGTCCGATAGCGGAACGGTAACAAGTAAACGATGGTTGCTGGCACGCGCTGTTTCGGCGCCGTGGCGATAGCCTTCAAACCACTCTTCAGCAGATTGGTGCCCGCCCGCCGATTGGTATGATGCTTTCCAGTATCTGCGCGGCGGCAACATGGGCGGTTCACCCGTCCCACCTGCCTCAAGGTAATCTACATACCCATCAATGAACCCACTTTGGTAATCGGGCGAAAACGGATCACACTCGTAGTTGTCCAGTGAAGCGCGTTCGACTGAGATTGCCTGGTCCAGTGCACACTGAGCCATTTCAATAAAACGTTTGCGAGCTATCCGCTCGTACACTTCCCTGGAATACTGCAATGGTTCAACGACCGTGGTCCGTAGGACGTTGTCGGTGAGCCGGCACCCTGCACTAGCCACGCAGATCGCGAATACGAAATAGACCCATTGGTTTCTCATCGTCGCCGATGCAAGCCTCACGTTCATGCCGCGCTCTCGGTCGTGCTGGGCGCGTATTAGCGCTAAGGTGCGCGTCTGTGACCGACGCCACCGGTAGATAGGATCGGCGCTGCTTCGTCCCTACGATCACTCTTTCCATACACGCTCCATAGCGTCCACGTATCTTGCCCAATGCTCCGTTAGAGCGACCACTGGTTCCAGCTCGGAACTCACGATGCCTGTGCTAGCAGAGTGCCCCGAGAAATTTCATTCGGCCAGGACACCGTGCTGTGCGAGTTCAATACGCAGTGTGGAAAGGTCGCGATAGTGGATTGCGGGCATACCAATGGCACGAGCCGCTTTGCAGTTCACAATGCTGTCATCGACAAACAGAAACGCATCTGGCGGTCGCGCAAAGTATTGAGTGACGCCGACGTACGCATCCTTGCACGGCTTTCGAACTCCGGTGCGGCAAGACACAAAAGTCCAATCGAGAAACTCGGATAGCCCCAACCGTGCGTCGATGGTCTCGTACCAAATCGGATAATTTGAGAACGCGTGGATGGTGAATCCGGAGGCTCGCAAACGGTCGAGTAATCCAACTGTATCTGGATCAATCCATCGGTATGCGTCTCGAACGACACGACGAAATTCTTGATGATCGAACTTCCGGCGATCGCGAAAATATCCGTCGTAGTAATCCTGTTCGCTGATCTTCCCCAGCTCAAACTGCTCCCATGCCAGCGGGGACTTTTGCTCTAGTAGCAATGCTTGCGAAAGGCCGAAGAAAGCTGGGATCTCGTGATTGAAAGGGTTGTAGACGAGAGTGTCCATCACGTCGAACAGCAGGATCGGGAGACTGTGCATGTAGGTGTACCAGATCGCACGCGACGACCGGTTTTCGGGACTCGTTAGTTGATGGGGGCGAGTAGAGTGATTATCCTAAGACGTTGGATCGGTCCGGTCGATAGAGTGAGGTGCGGGAAACAATGGTCAGCGGGAGCGATGGTCCGACAAGCCGCGAAAACGAGCTTCTGTGGTGCTGCGCACGCGTTACCCCGACCGACGACATGCAGAATCGTATCGACGAACTTGTGCAGCAACCGCTCGATTGGGCAGCAGTCCTCAAGCGAAGTTGGTGGCATCGAATTCGGCCTCTCACCTTTCATCACGTGGACGGAAAACCCTCCAGCACAATGCCCGAGGATGTCCGGGCTGCTTTCGTCGGCTTTGTAGAAGAGCTTGCTGAACGGAACCGACGTCTTTCTGGAGTGCTAAGTGAAGTCTCGACGGTGTTCGAAGACGCACAGATTCGCGGACTCGTTTTTAAAGGCCCGACATTAGCCGAAGATGCATACGGCGACCTGACGCTACGCGAATGCGGGGACCTTGATCTCTTAATCGATCAGCAAGATTTCGACCGCGTCAGACACGTCCTTGTAGAGAGTGGGTTTGTGTCATGTTGGGACTCTGAAGACAACAACCGACAAGTCTTCGCCTGCGAATTTGAGCGGCCTGGTGCATCACTGGATGTCCACTGGGATCTGGCGCCTGGCTGGCTGAACTACCAAGTCCACTTCGACCGTCTGTGGGACGATGGCGTGCCACTGTCGGCGAAGAGTTCGTTTCTGCGGAAGCTTCGACCGGAAGACTCAGCGTCGGTGTTGTGTATTCACGGGACTAAGCATTGGTGGGAGCGTCTCAGATGGATATGCGACGTCGCAGAGTTGGTTAATTCAGGCCGAATTACCGACTGGGATCGCGTCGAGACGACGGCGATCGAAGCGCGATGCCACCGGTCCGTTTCCCTCGGGTTGTATCTGGCGGGTAACCTGCTGGATGCCAAACTACCCGTTCCTGTCTCACGTCGACTGGCGGCAACACCCGGTATTCGCCGTTTGGGCGCGCAAGTGCGAAACTGGCTGCAGTACGCTGAAAGCAGTAAGGACAGAAGAAGGGTGCAAGAGCGCTTTCTGTTCCGCATGGGCGTCTGTGAGCGCGCACGCGACCGAATTCCACAAATCATACATTATTTATTTGCTCGTCCACACGGCTCCTAATCACGCGGGAGTCGTTGCACGGTGAATTGGCCGAGGCATTAGACAGAAGAATTATGATCCGACCGATCATCCGACTTTTGGGGTCCTCATTCCACGGTGAAAGACTGCTGATTGCCAGATTCGTGGTGACGTCAGTGGGTCGAGCGTTCACCACGATGGCTGTCATCTTTTTTATCCGACAATTCCTCGCCGGCACAATCGATGAGCGGACCGGTTTCACGAGGATGATCGCGGACGTCTTCGGAGAGCAGGCCATAATTTGGGTTGCGGCCAGTTCGCTGCTAGTGACTTATTTGTGCGGAGCAATCTTTCTATACGACAATCAGATTGTCGTGCAGCGCATGATTAAGGTCATCGAATTAGGTTTCATGGAACGCCTGATTCGACATCTTCTGGATTTGTCCGTTCCGTACGCGGATCGGCAACAATTCGGTGATGTGATTGAAACTCTGCGCAACGACGTGACGCATATACGCATGGTGGTTCATGCGGCAGCAAATATGGTCCTGGAAGGTTTTGTCGTCGTCGGACTGTTGGCCATGGCCGCGTGGATTAGTCCGTGGTTGACGATGTGGGTCGCGCTGGTCCTTCCGGCTCTGTCGCTTCCCATTCTGCTCGTGTCTAAGCAACTTCGCGAGCGATCCTATACCGTTCGGAAGACAGGCTATCTGCTGTTCGACATGATCCTCGAAATTCTGAAAGGGATGCGCGTCATTAAGACGTTTCACGGGGAGAAGTTTCAACTCAAGACAGGGCTCGAAAAGGGGGCTGCGTATTTTGACGAGTTGATCCATATGATTCGTCTGCAGGCCTTGGGCCGCGTTGGGATGGAGTCGCTCGCAGGCTTGAGTGTCGTGCTTGTCGTTCTGGTAGGAGGTTTTCAGGTCATCGACGGTTCGCTTAGTTGGCCTGCACTGCTGGCCTTTGTGATGGCTATTCGCGTCATGCATACACCATTGCACCTGATACACAAGCAATACATCGAAATTCAGACGTGGAACGCGTCGGTTCGAAGAGTGATGGATTTCTTGGACATCCAGCCGCAAATCGTAGAGCAGCCCGACGCCCGACCGCTTGAATCGGTACCCCAGACGATTCGTTTCGATGATGTAGGCTTTGCTTACGACGAAGCTAATGTACTGAAGGATATTTCGTTCTCCGTAAATGCAGGCGAGACGATCGGTATTGCTGGACCATCGGGTGCCGGGAAATCGACACTTCTGAACTTGCTTGTTCGACTTTACGACCCGACGTCTGGGCGGGTGATGTTCGACGACCACGACTTGAAAGAGTTGCGGTTAGACGACATTTACGACAAGGTCGGCATTGTCGCTCAAGAGCCATTTCTGTTTTCCACGACGATCCGCGAAAACATCCGCTGCGGTTGCCCATCCGCTAGTGATGCAGAAGTCGAAGCGGCGGCAAAAGCAGCGTGCATTCACGAGGATGTGATGGTGATGCCAGACCGCTACGATACGCTCGTTGGCATCGGCGGACGTGAAGTCTCGCGCGGGCAGGCCCAACGGATCAACGTCGCGCGAGCCTTTCTGAAAAACGCGCCGATCCTGCTGCTAGATGAAGCAACATCGAGTCTCGATTCCGTCGCTGAGGCCAATGTTCAGGAAGCCATCGATCGGTTGATGAAGTCTCGGACCAGTTTCGTCGTCGCTCACCGTCTGTCAACGCTGCGCAACGCCGACCGAGTCCTCGTGCTCGAGCGCGGCCGCATTGTCGGATTCGGAGAGCATCAACAATTGCTCCGTGATAGCGAGTTGTACCGACAACTGTGGGAGTCCCAACAGCTGCACTTTGATGGGCAGTTCGGGCGCAGGTCGAGCTTAAAAACGAGCGTGAAGTCCGACCAATAGCATTTTTGCTGTCCCGCCCGCGAATAAGTCCGATTCGTCGTCGTAGTCAAATAACTGATAGCGAACGTATAGGTTGCTGTTCGGGCCTAGCTCATGGTCCAATCCCGCAGTGAATCGCGTCGTTTCCACGATCACATCGGACAGAACGGGCAAGTCAGTAAACGGTTCGAGCGGATCGAACGAATTATGCCCGCGGACTAGATCGATGTTGCCTGACAGTGTCGTTTTTGTCGTCCAAGCGTAAGTCGTACCAAAATTGACGACCGAACTGCGACCGCCATACTGCCATTCCTGGGTGAGCGGGTCTGTTTTCGAGCCGAGCGTGATTGCTTGATCAATCCAATTGGAATAGAGCCCCAAGCCAGCCGAGAATGACCAGGTCGGCGTCGCCGCCCACCAAACACTTAACACGCAATCGTAATTGTCTACGTCGAATTGCGCAACATCGGAGGCGTTCTCTCCATTGTGATAACTGACAAGATTGTTGATCATGAATGAATGAGATGGAGACCACGTATTCCCAAACTCCACTCGGTGAGTCTGCGTCGGCAAATTGGTGTTGGTCGTCGTATTGGCAATCGGAACCGCGAACAGCGGATCGTCGACGAACGTGACACGATAACGTGTGAAGGAATCCCAAGTGGACGCCCATTTCGTTGACGCTCGCAGGTGCACCTGATTCATGAGCGTCGATCCTTGGTCGACGGTGAGCGCTGATTCCTCGAAGATTGCATTCTCGCGTTCAAGCTTGCGGTATTCGTAGCCGCCGCTTAGACGCCAGTGTCTTCGGCGAGAATACTCGCCGTAAAAGGGACGCCAACTGGCGGTGGCACCAAACGTTGTGCGGTCGTAGGCGATCGGGACCCGGATCGCAGTCACATTTTCAAACAACAACAACGATTTGGGAGCCTGTCCAGATTGGAGATACTGTTTCGCGTAGCCAGTAACACTTACTCCGGGAACCGACCGGTCGGTCAGTCGTACATCGTAACCGCGAAACCTACGATTTGTGTCCCGGAATTCATTCCGCGTATTGCCGTTGAACAGATTGGCGTAAACGTTTCGGTGCTCTGGTAGAGGACTGCTAAGTTTGAGCCGGTCAATGTAAGTGTAGTTCTCCGGTACGACTGCATATGGTTGGTCGCCCGAAAAGCCAAAGTTGTCGTAGGGACGAGTCACAACTTGATCGTCAGTAGTGAGCGTCCGCATGGTGCGAGTGTAATCGGCGGATACGCTGCCAAATTTGGCCTGCAGGCCAGGCTCAATTTCGGCCGTCAGCCAGTCGATGCGTTGGCTCTGGCTAAGTTGATGGCAAGCCGGACCAGGTGCAGGATCTCCATTTGTGTCAGTAGCGTTTTGCGCGGTGAAGCAGTGCGCCATCGCATTCGCTTGACGCTCGCCATGTTTTCGCATGGCCCAGAAATTCAGCTTCCAATTGGCTTTGTCGGTTAACTTACCTTGGAAACGGGCCTCTAATTGCTGCACGCGTATTGCAAAGTCTGCGCCGGCCGCTCGATCCTCCTTCATGTCACGAAAATTTGCAGGCGGCGCTGGCAACGGTCGCGCTGGTTGCTGGTCAAAGTCGACATAGAAGTCCAGCGGATCTCGATCGAGGCGGCGCAGGTACCCCTCATAGTCGATGTTGGCCTGCAGAAATGGGCTGTACCAGTTCATGCCAGCGCTTTGCGCGTCGTTGTCCAGATTCGTCGCATGGAAGTCCCATGTGCGGACGCCGTCCGACAGGAAACCGTCAAGGTCTGCAAAGAGCGAGGAATTCAAGCTTTGGTACTCGCCAACCTTGCTTGGATTTCCCTTGCTGTTGACAGACCACCAGCCAATTCGAGAGCTTAGCTGAGTCCTTTCCCTGAAAGAACTCGTGAATACTTCGTCGGGCGAAGTCAGCCTGATATCTGCCCCGGCCTGCTCTGACGCCTCTTCCTCATCTGAATCCAACCATGCGACGTTGGGCATCGCTAGGTCAACAACTGATGGTGCTGGCAATGGCTCCTCAAACAGCGCATCGGTGGCTGAAATCGGCTGAGCGGCGCCGCCGTAACCGTCGCTTTCTATTTTGTTGCAACTCAACTGCTCGAACGCCGGGACGTTGCCGTTGAATAGATCATGTGACGCATCCACCTGGCGTTGGATCGCATTTGGGTGACCTGTTCCGGCAGCCAGGGCAGCAGGCGAGTACGTGCTACCGCGGGCCGAGTGATTTGTCGCGTCAGTACCGAACACCTCGCGCGGAGTGTGAATTCGAAACTCGCTGCCGTTATCCAATAGCAAAGGTGAAGGCAGCCTGTAGATGTTGCTGACTTGCCTTCCTCGTTCATCCGGCACAGGATCAGCCCACGCGAACACGCCGCAGCAAATGCACATCATGGTCGCAAGTAGGTGAATAGTCCGGTTCATCGTGGTCTCTGGCATTCGTCGTTCATTACGAACTCGTGCTGCGTTTAGCTTCTCACCTTAGGAATGCATTTGTGCGTTGCTGCGAGGGCAAATCACTTCCGTGGACTTGTTGATGACATTGCGTGCAGTCGGAATACAGCACCGGTCTTTGAAAGTCCAAATCGTCTATGTCGGACGTTCCGATTCCGAAGTGACTTGATGCCGGTGCACGGTGGCCCGTATGGCACCGCAGGCATAGAAACGTTGCGGGCTGATGGAGCAGATTATTCGCTACCGTGCCGTGAGGGTTGTGGCAGATCGAACAGTCTTCTTCAACTGGAGCGTGCTGATGAACAAACGGGCCTTGCTTGTCCGCGTGACACTTGTAACACGTCATGTTGACCGTCTCACCCTTCAAGTTTCGCTCGTAGTTGCCGTGGGCATCATGGCAAGCCGAACACGTCATCTTGCCCTCACTGATTGGGTGGTGAGAAGGCAATTGAGTCATTCCGTAAACATCTTGGTGACATTTAAAACAAACATTGGGGTCGTCGACCGACATGGGCATTCGCGACGGCCGACGAAGATTCGTGTGATTGATGCCTACTAACGATTTCACGCTGCTGTCTGGATGAGGATCATGACAGTCGACACACGTCACGCCCGCCTCACTGTGGATTGACGAATGCCACGACGC
>JAGQPC010000338.1:8925-15882 GCA_020426925.1 Planctomycetales bacterium
ACTCCAGGCAAAGTTGTTGTCTTGCCTTTGGGAGGATGTTGCCATGGGGGTTGTGGCAGGTCTGGCAGTTAAACGCGTGCGGCCCATTCACCTGATGTGGATGGCCGCCCACCTGCTCGAGACCTCTCTTGTCATCATGGCAGTTGTAGCAGACGTAGGGCGCCACAGCTCCTAAAAAATTCGACGTGCCACGTAGCGACGGAAGGGCTTCAAGTGCCTCCGTGGAATCCTTCGCGTCACCTTCGCTTACCGTGTCAGACCGCTGCGAAACAAATGTTGCCCAGTCTTTCACTTGGTTAAGAAAAGCGAAATCTGGCGAAGTTGCCGGACTGCCCTCGGGAACGTTGTAGTGGTTTCTAACATGGCAGTCCGTACAGGCAACGCCGTGGTGAGCATGGGCAGAGGTGCGCCATTCGGCGCCAGGTGCGCACGCGTCGTTCTCGTGACACTTCGCGCAGACCTCTGACCGCTCGGCTTTTGTCATCTTCTTAAAGCTTAGAATCGTGCCCGGTTCGCTTCCGCGAGATTCCACGTGCTTGCTTGCCGGGCCATGACATGCTTCGCAGTTGTTTTGTCGATGGACATTATGTGCGAACGAGTCAACATAGGCCGAGTGGCAAACTTTGCAGAGCGCGTCGTCGTTGACGAATTCAGCGCCCGGAACCATTGGGAGTGAGACCTTTAACGGCAGACGTGTGGGCCGCTCCGGCGCACTGTTCGCTTGAGGCCACCCACGATCCAGTCGAGTCTGGTCTTGCAATCCTCCCGGAGTATCTGGAAACCGACAGGAGCTAGCAATGCCGACTGCCAGAGCAATGATGATCAGCCCAATGGCAGTGCGCGGCCTGTGGCCATTCATATACGCAGCCTCTCCTGACTTAGTCGCCTCAGCTCCGTTGTGGCTAGCATTGCATCCTTACTGCATGCTCACGCGAGTCCGCCTTCATTTGCGTTTCTTCAAGAACCATACCGGGTTTGGACGGTATGTCCTCGCGCATCGCGTTTACCAGCCAATATCTGGTGGGTTCGGATTTAAGGATTAATCCCCATTTACGTATTGTCGGTTCTGCGAGATCGTTCGCTTGAGCTTAGCGAACGCGATCCGGTAGATCAGGGAAGGCAGATTTCGTGCATATTCGCACACCGTTCTTCTTCCGATGATGATGTGGTCGGTCGAAACGGACGCACCGGGCCAGTATCTCACGTCTGCCACGCACACCGACGAAACGGTTTACGGTAGCTCCGCTCCGCTATCGGTTCACAGAGAATTGGGCAACGCTCGCGGTCCGCTGGACGAGTCATGCAGTCGCTGTCGGCTACTGGAGACAATGTCCAGCAACTCTTGAGTGGACGCTTCGCTACGGGCCGCCGTGAGTCGGCGAGCGGTGCTGACGGTTGAACTATCCAACCAGTCCTGAGCAGACTGGGCAGCCATCAGCCGCATGCCGTGTTCGGCCGCCAGCGCGTCCAGCAGCATTTCATACAGTGAGATGTAGAGATACTCTCGAACAGCGACCATAGTTAGGTGATTTGAATCCACGTAGGGCGATCGCCTTAGCGGCTCGGAGGCGGTGACCGGTTCGATCGGAAGAATGCGTGTCGTCAAAGGAGTGAAGTGTCCCACACCCTCGAACACGGCTGAGATCACGTAGAGGCCACCTATCCGTTCTGCCACGTAATCTTCCAGAACGTCTTGGGCAAGGCGTGCCAGCAGTTGCGAGAGACCTTCCAAGCATGAAGGTGCGTCATAGCAGCGATGTGGTGAGAGCGACTCCTTAGACAGTGTCCCGCGTGGACGCTTTCCCACCGAGTAGACAGTGGTCACACCGTTCTTGCGAGCGTCGTCGATTGCCAGCCGAGACAGTCGCGAATTGTAGTCACCGCAAAGCCCCAAGTCTGAAGCTAGAACCAACATCCCGGCAGGCACTCCGGCGTGCAGCGGCTGATGAATTCCAATCTCGGCAATGAGGCTACTCATCTCTTCGCGATAGATCCGCGCTGGACCCAACGCTTGACGGGCTCGCCGGAAATGATGCGCTGACAGTGAACGCATCGCACCGACCGCGTCGCGCAATGCAGACAGCGTCTGCAACCGATGCTGAAAGTACTGCTGACGTTTCATTGTTCGTGCTCCGGAAACTACGACACACAGCGGATTCTCAATTGCCGATGATGGTCGTCCAGTCAACTTCCACGTTCGTCAATTCTCGTTGCTGACCGACTGAGTGTCCGCACTGCTGCGAAGTGCCCTGCCACAGGCCTGTGGCACTAGGTCATTCAAAGCCTGCTTCCACTCGTCGCCTGGCGACTTCGCGTCGTCCAACGAGGCAACGAGATCCGGCAGGCGTTCACGCGCTAGCTCAATCATGGCTTCCACCACACTTACGGCTTGCGAGGGCTTCAGGTCGCTGAGCCAATGTTCGCTGGTTGCTGTCAAAGCGACGACCTGATGAGCAATACTTTTCGGCGAGAGGCGGTGTTGACGCAGCAGTGCCCGCAGAACATTTCCTTCATGCAGCATTGCTTGCGTGGCAACGTCGATATCGAGTCCGACGCGTGACAACTTTTCCAGCGACTCGAAGCGAGACAACTGAATTTTTAAATTCTTGGAGGCCTTACGCAGTGGCAGAGGCTGCGCGACTGCACCGATCCTTGACACACTACGACCAATGTCGATTGCCGGACGCTGGTCACGCTCGAACCGGTTTGTGTCGAGGTAGATCTGGCCATCGGTGATCGAAATCAAGTTCGTTGGAATGTACGCGGAGATATCACCGTCAGTTGTCTCGACCAAAGGCAGCGCGGTAACGGATCCGCCGCCATTGTCCGCATTGAGTGCCGCGGCCCGCTCCAGCAGTTCGGCATGGACATAGAAGATGTCACCCGGGTAGGCTTCTCGCCCAGGAGGACGATCCAGCAGCAGTGCCAGCTCGCGGTAGGCATCAGCGTGCTTGGTCAAGTCGTCGTAGATAACTAGTGCATGGCCGCCCTGATCGCGAAACGATTCGGCCAAAGATGCTCCGGCCAGCGGCGCCAGGTATTGCAGGCCGGGACTGTCCGAAGCGTAGGCTGCAATGATCGCTGCATTAGCCAGACAACCGGCTCGCTCGAGCGTGTCTCGCAGCGCACGCACGCGCGACATCGGCTGACCAATCAGGACGTAGATGCAGACAACGTCGCCAGGCCGTTGAGCCGCGATAATATCGATTGCGAGGGCGGTCTTTCCCGTGTTGCGATCGCCGATGATTAATTCTCGCTGCCCACGACCGATCGGGATCGCGGCGTCGATGGCCATCACGCCGGTCCACAGGCTATCGGTGACGCTCCGTCGCTGGATGATGTCGGGTGCTTCCCGAAACAACGGGAGCCGCCTTTGCGTCGCAAGCGGAGGACCTTCGTCAAGCGGATTTCCGAGCGGATCGATCACACGCCCCAGCGCGTCCGGACCCACGGGCAATTCTGGAAGACGCTCCATGCCGATGACACCATCACCTTCGTGGACGCGTGAGCTTCCTGCCAACAGTATGGCACCGAGCTCGCCAGTGCGCAGATCAAAGGCGATCCCGAACGCACCGGAATCAAACATCAGCAGTTCTTCGTACCGCACGTGCGCGAGTCCCGCCACAACCGCCACGCCGTCGGCCACACTGCGGACGATTCCTCGCGGCTTCAGGCCATCTGCTAACGACACGGCTCGCGCTGCCGCAGACAGTTCTTTTTCGACGGATTCGGACAATTCGTTCATCGTCTTCCTACTTGCTGGTTTTGGCGGATTCAAGCTTCTGGTATTCCGGGATCGTACGCAAGCTCGAAGCAGATGCCATTCGGCGCAGAGTGCGCTACACCGACGCTGGTTTGGAATGTCCGTTGGAGCACAGCCTTGACGCGCCTTAAGACTGAAGAAACCGGCTGAAGCCTGGACTCCAGCAATCGTGGATCTCCGGCGAACTCGTTCACATTTCTGAGCGTTCGTAAGAAAAATCTTGGAATGGCTGGAGTTCTACGTTACGATCAGGCCGTTTCTACATGAAAACTTCTTTAAATGCAAAAGTTTCTTAACGCTACCTGATTGTGGAGCCAACCATGGATGCGCTGTTTGCCAAACTATTCCAACGAAAACGCAATGCAATTTCGAAGGTGTCGCGAGACCAAAAATTGCATTCAGAAACCTTGGAAGCGCGGCAATTGTTGGCGTCCGATCTTGTGATGTCTGAGATCATGGCATCCAACAGCGAAACGTACCGCACGGACGACCGCGAGTATCACGACTGGATTGAAGTCTACAATCCCGGTGACGATGCCGTGTCTTTGGATGGATGGTACCTCACAGACGACCCTGACGACCTCAGCAAGTGGCAGTTTCCGGCCGTCGAACTAGCGGGGAAAGGTTTTCGCGTCGTCAGTGCTTCTCGGCTGAACATGTATGACGTGGAAGAGGACGAGATGCACACGAATTTCCGCATCGCGTCTGAGGGTGGTTATTTAGCGCTCGTGCGGCCGGACGGCACCGTCGCTCACGCGTTTTCTCCTGAATACCCCGATCAGCGAACCGACGTTTCCTATGGATTTGTGTTTGGTGATGACGGCATTCAAATGGGCGAACCATTCTACTTCGTGGAGCCGACGCCCGGTGAAGCTAACGGAACGAGCGTTATCCGGCAAATCGTTGATGCTGCCGACGTCGATGTTCCTCGAGGTCACTACAACGAACCGTTTGACGTGACGCTCACGACCGACACGCCGAACGCCACTATCAAGTACACGACGGACGGCACGTGGCCAACAGAGGATCATGGAACTGTCGTCAACGGGCCCGTCACAATCACAACGACGACAACACTACGCGTCGGAGCATTTGCCGAAAATATGCTACCAGCCGACGTCACAACGAACACTTACATCTTCCTGGAAGATGTCTTCAAGCAGACCGGCGAAGGGCTACCAGAGCAGTGGGGGTACTTCGACGACCAAGGACCGCGGCGTCCAGCCCGCGTCGACGCCAACTACGCGACAGATCCTCGCATTGTCGAAGACGAAGACTACAAGGATACCATCCGCGACGACATGCGAGCGGTGCCAATCGTTTCGGTCGTTGTCGATCCCGCAGATCTATGGGATTTCGAAAACGGACTCTACAGCAATCCTGAGCAAAAAGGAACTAACTGGGAACGCCAAGTTTCTGCCGAGTGGATCGACGTAGATGGCAGTACCGAATGGACTACCAACGCGGGCATGCGAATCCACGGTGGATGGGCTCGCAGGCCATCGCAGACGAAGAAGTACTCGTTCAAGCTGATCTTCCGCGGCGAGTACGGCGACTCCAACTTGCGATATCCTTTGTTTGGCGAAGACGGCCAAAAGGAATTCCAGTCGATCGTCATGCGAGGCGGATTCAACGACTCGTGGCGTGATAGCGGAAACGGAAACAACACGTACATGCAAGACCAATGGACTCGTGCGGCGCAGCGGAACATGGGGGGCTATGCTCCTCGTGATCGTTACGTCCACCTGTACCTAAACGGTTTGTATTGGGGGATGTACAGCCCGACTGAACGGATGAATGGCGAGTGGGCGTCTGCCTATATGGGCGGCGAACCGGAAGAGTGGGACGTGATCAACACGGGCGGGGCGGTTGTCGAGGGCAATTCTCGCGAGTGGTCTCAGTTGATGCGTCTGGTCAATAGCCGAACAAATCCACCGACGTACGACCAAATTGCAGAAGTGGTCGACGTCGAAGATTTTATCAACTACTTCATTGTCAATGCCTACGTTGGGAACTGGGATTGGCCACACAACAATTGGTACGCGTCGCGCCACAGGTCGGAAGGTGCGAAATGGCGTTTCCACTCATGGGACGCCGAAGCCGCTTTTCAAAACGGTATCTCGGAAGATCGCATGCACGACGTGCGAAACGAAGTTGGCCCCGGCCAAGTCTTCTTGGCACTGGCAGGTCATCCGGAATTCCAGGAGCAATTTGGGAATCAGGTCTATGAGGCACTCTTTAATGACGGCGCTTTGACTCCCGAGGCCAATGAAGCTCGCTTGCGTGAGATCGCTGCAGGCGCCGATCGAGCGATCGTGGGTGAGTCTCTCCGCTGGGGTGACGGCCGCAACGACAGTGGACGCCCAATCACTCGCGAAACGTGGACGCGGCGAATCGAATCGATCATCCGCACCTACTTCCCACGCCGCGGCGAACGTTTCATCGACCAATTGCGACAAGTGCGAACGTCGATCGTCGCGCCACTTTATTCCGAATTGGAAGCGCCTAACTACAATCAGTTCGGTGGCAACGTCACACCAGACTTTGACATCAACATCACGACAGATCTCGTTGGTGCCGCGATTTACTACACCAATGACGGAACCGATCCGCGCAATGCGGATGGCTCGATTAGCAATTCTGCAATCCGCCTGACGACTGTCGATTTGATTGATGAAAGCTCACCTGCGAAGATTCTGATTCCAACCGGAGCGGCGACCGAGTCGAATTGGCAGCTCCCCGATTTCGACGATGCGGCATGGAAAGACGGCACGACCACGATCGGCTATGAAACAGGAACGGTCGATGATCCAGTTTCCGTGCCAGACGGGTTCACTGTCACTCAATACAATCTTCCCACGCGTCCAGATAATTTGCCTCAAGTTGAACAATGGATTGCGGACAACAACTTCGAAGCAGAAGCAACAATCAGCGTTCCGTACATCAACTTCCTCGACGGACGAAGCGGTGGCGATTTTGACAATGATTTTGACTTCCCAATCGGCGGAAACAATTACGCGACTAATTCGAAAGGCACGATGCTGATCACCGAGGCCAGTGATTACACGTTTGTCGTGACAAGCAACGACGCGGCCCGCTTGATCATAGATGGAAACGTGATTTTTGCAGACGAAGGGCGGCATTCAACGGACAGCACTTTCGTGACCGTTCCGTTGGCACTAGGTGAACATACT
>JAGQPC010000339.1 GCA_020426925.1 Planctomycetales bacterium
GCATCCGCCTCAGGGATTTGGTGGGACATACACGAACGTCGTTTTTGCCAACGGTAAATTACTCGTTCCACAATGGAAAAACGCTGGGCACGAACTCAACGTTCAGGCGGTTGGCACTTATCAGAAGCTGCTGCCGGATTGGCAAATTGTGCCGGTTGACTGCACCGATTTCCTGCCAAATTCTGGGGCGATTCACTGTGCGACGTCAAACGTGCCTAAAATGCCAGTTGGTATTTGAGCGATCAACTACTCGTCAGCTACTTCCGGTGCGTCCACTTGAACGTCCGGTACTTCCATTTGACTGATCATGTGGCGAGGGTGTTCGCTTTGAAGTTGAGTGTCGACTTCGGGCGAGAAGGCTTGAACGCCTGCCGTTTCCGTTTCCATCAACGCAAGCGTGTTGCGGTCGTGCGTCAATTGGCGGAGCAGTCGAGCCAGCAGCTGGTGAGATTCGACCGTTGCCAGCCGGCCTGGCCAGACATCCATGTCGACAGCGAGCCACGCTTGGTGCTGCTTAACAGCGTTCTTGTTTTGGTCGTGGGTGAGTGCGTCGACGTACTTTGGATGAAATGCGTACTTGCCGTTTTCCCACAGAACGAAAAAAGAGTGAGATTTGTAGTTCACCGAGTAGGCCCGATCGCCGTGGATTTCGACGAAATTCTCGTTAGACTTGCCGACCTTGCCGTCTGTGTAGACTTTGAATTGTGTATCGTCAAACGCCTTGGAAACAGCTTCAACGAATCGATCGGTCGTCAGGTCGATTGGCCTTTCCGTCATCGCTGTTAACGAGAGCACGCGTGGCTGGAAGAAACGCAGCCAGATTTTTTCGAACGGCTTTGTCTGCAAAATGGCTTTAAGTTCGTCTTCGCCTCGTAACAGTCCGTCTGGTCTGTACTGATGAAAGTTAAAACACGTTTCGACAGCCGCTTCGCACGCATCTACGTCGCCGATCGATGCATTAACGATGACTTCGTAATACGGGTCGTCGGTTTCTTCCGTCGATTCTTTGGCGAGCGCCATCGCTTCATGAAAACGCTGCAGCTTCAGTAACGAACGAAAGTGATGCTCGAATAACTGATGCGACACTCCATAGTAGACGTCGTAATAGTCGTCATCGTCTTCATTTTTTGTGTCTAATTCTGCCGCCAACCGAATTCTTGCACTCTGCACAATGGGGACGACTTTAGCGTGCTTGCCTTGTTTGGAGAGCGTATCGAGTAACAATTCCGTTGTTTCGTGAGATGGTCCAAACTGACTTTCGTGCAGCTTGATTACTTCGATACGTTTGTCCCATTGCTCGTCAGCGTCGAGCCGTTCACAGAGTTCCACGAGTGCAACATCTTTTTGCTTGGATCGCCGATAGGCTTCCAGCGGCTTGTCCAATTCCAGCCAGCAGTCGAGCAACTCGTAGAACAGACGGTCCGCGAGTTCTTCGTTTGGAAACAACGATTGGGCCTTCAGGTATGATTCGATCGCCTGCTCGGTTTTCTTGTCCACCCGCAGTAGCGAGCCCTCAAAGAAATGGCCTGCGGCGTCATCAGGGTTCGCACTTCGGTGGCGTTCGATCAGCTGGCGGGCTTCATCAACTTTTTCTTTTATGATGAGTGTGTCGGCCAAGTAGTTGAACGCGTACGCGCGGTCTTCGGATTCGTTGTAGGCGTCGAGACTCTGACCTGCTTCCGCTCGGCAGTCGAGATAAAGATCCACAAAGTATTCTCGTTCTTCCTCGTCGTCGATCGTAGGAATTGCTGATTTGAGAATATCCGCGGCGGCACTGTACTGTTTTTGCTCGGCTTTGGCCTGAGCGCGATAGTACGCAACATTGGGATCGTTGGGGTTGATTTTCTCGTAGGCATCAACGAGAGCTTCCAATGCCTTGGGGCGATCGATGTAGGACAAACCGTTGGCAAGCGTTTCAAACTGGTCGGCTGCGTCCTCGATTTTCGACAGCCGCTCTGCAATGACGTGTACTTGATCCTCCGGCAGAATTGTCGCGAGCTGAATGAAAATGTCTAGCGAACTCGGAGTGTCGTCGAGTCCTCGCAAGCACGCTGCAATCGCTTTGTCGGGCTGATCGAGTGCTACGTACGCGAGGCTGATGATGTATTCCGTGTCAGCGTCGGGACCAACTGCTGCGATGTAGTTATTGGCTGCTTCGATTGCTTCCTCGTGACGCGACAGATTGTAAAGACACAACGCACTTAAGTAATCTGCAAGAATACAGTTTGGCCCAGTCGCGCGAAGCTTCTTGGCCAAGTGCAGATTGTATTGTCCTCGCCCATCCTCCGATTGCGTTCGAGCACTGACTTCGATCAGCCATCGAGGCGCCCGGAACACGGGCGGCAGTCGCTTGCCTTCCAGCTCTGCCAAATAACCGGAGGACACTTCCCAATAATCATAGGCTTCCTTCATCGCGTTCACGACGATGACCGATGCGCGAGCCATTTCTGCGGCTGCTGGATCGTCTTGGACTTGAAGCATGAAGCCCTTGGCCATCGCGAGCATACTGAGTCCTGTCGACACGGATTCGATGTCGTAGAATCGCCAGCTCTTTCCGTGGCGGCTTAGCATGAACACTTGGCGGTCGGTGAGGCCTTCTTCGTCCCAGTGTCGAACCAGCGCCGTCGCTTTATCGCCATCGACCTTGATGTTCGTCACTCGATACGTTTTCCAAACGCCGAATTCGTACCTGAATGCACTGGCCATACGAGCCTTGGCGCTTCGCCGAACCATCATCCGCTGAAGAAAGTTCAGTTTCTTAGTGCTCGCTGCGATAATTTCGTTGATGTAGCTATCTGCATCCATCAAGCCCAGTACAGCATTGCCGGATTCGTCGTTGGTGGCCTCGTAGAACCTTTCAAAGAACTTGCGGACGGAAGCTTGGTCTACTTCAGCAGAGCTCGGCGCGTCTTCGTCCTTCGTTGGCGAAGTAGCTTCCGCTTGCGCCCAAACTGCGCCAACCACAAGACCCCAGATCACCAACGACCGCATCGTCACCGCAAACATAGAACCGCCCTGTAGGTCAATGAAGATTGGATTTTTCGTCGCACGTTCCGCCAATGCCTAGTCTAACATGGCAGGGCCGCTTTGCGAATGTTCGGACGAATTTGCAGGTTACGTCGTTTAGCAGTTGTCTTCGCAGTTGATGTGATGCAAGCGGATTGTCCTAAATCTCGAGTTTCGTCAGCTTCCGCTCCGCTCGTACTAAGGTCCGAACGCAGCAATGAATTAGCATGTTTTGGATTGGATGTCTCTTCCCGATTACTGGTGTCGAATCGCGGTGCCGTTGAATTGACCGGCCATCATGAGTTTCGCGTCATCTGAAGCGCGCTGGTTGCAGGCTCCGTTAGCTGTCCTTGTAGTTCTCTCGATCAATGACTGCATAAGTGGAGATTGACCTGGTGGAAATTGCCCGACGCTGACGACCAGGGCACGAGTAGCCACAACGGCCGAGCTGTCAGGGCAGACTCATGACGTCTGATTGATCGCGTCGCAGATCGGAACGCACTTAGTAACAGGTGGCTCACAGCAGACCATTTGTCCGAACTTTCTTCCAACACGAGCCGGGCAGCGTGAGCGTCGAACTGGTGTGCGAGGACGCGGTCGAGATTGTTGGAGGTCCTCCTCTCTGCCGATGCCCGAGCACGGCCACTCGAGTTTACCGCTACAACCGTTCCAGCTCACGCACAACGACGTGACCAATGCCTCCCAGCAGGTCCTGTCTCACGCCATTGGAATCACGGTTCTCAACAACGCTAATCAGGCGAGCGAATAAATCGATACCCGGCATCGCGCACGGTAACAAAGTGCTTTGGCTTTGCGGAGTCATCTTCGAACAGCTTTCGAAGTCGCCGCATGAATTGATCTGGAGCGCGTGTTTGAATCCGGCCCGGTTGCTCCCACACTTCCTCGAGCAACTCATAGCGAGGAATCACGCGGCCCTCGTTTTCCCAGAAGTAACGCAGCAGCTTGATCTCCATCGCGGTCAGGTGAATGCACGTTTGGTCAATAGTCGTTACTTCGAAAGTCTCAAAATTCACGAGGCGACCATTGATAGACGGCAGCTCGCTCGGCTTAGCCTTTGGCGGAGCTGATTTCGCGCGGCCACCATGTCGAGTAAGCAAGCCCTTGATGCGACTGAGCAATTCGTCGAGCTCGAACGGCTTCGTGAGATATTGGTCGGCACCAACGTCGAACCCTCGAGTGCGGTCTTCAGGCAGAGTCCGTGCGCTCAGCATCAAAATCGGGATTTCGGAGCCCTGATCGCGCAGTTGCTCACAAACTGAATACCCACTCATCCCGGGTAACATGAGATCCAGAACGACAAGGTCCACCGGAGTTTGCGATGCATTGATTAGCTGCAATGCAGAGGCACCATCTCCGGACACGGAAACATCATACCCTTCGGCCTGCAAATTGAAGCGAATGCCTTTCGCCAAATGCTCTTCGTCTTCGACAACAAGTATGTGTGCCATTTGTTCGAAATATCAGAAGTGTCGTCATCGCCCAAGGTACTGTTCAAATCTTTCCAACACGCTCGGATTTGTCAATCGATTTGATACACGATGTAGTCGTCGTTCTCGTAGGGAACTCGATGAAACAGACGTGGAATCGCTCTGTGCCGCTCGATAATTGCGTACCGGAAACTGTATTCCTTCGCCAATTCGACCAAACGACCGTTGGTGTATTCGACGGGTCTCAGTTTTCCTCGGTACAAAAAAATCCGAATCTCACGCAGGCGCCTACGCCATTCTAATATCCCTTTTGGCTCTTGAGGAACATCTTTCCACGTCACGATTTCCGCTCGTTCCGCATTCCATTTGAACGACTGATGATTAGGCGGAGCAAACACAACTTCGTCAGACTTCGTGTTGTTTTTGATCCATTCACAAACATTCAGCCACGAATGATACTGAGCCACCGTGCGAACGCGTCCTTGCTTGTCGCATTCCGGATAGTTGGCTTGATGGTGCTTGATCGAGACCGCAGTGACACTCCACGCGACATAGCAACATGCCACACCGACAATCCATTTCTGCTTTGTCGATCCGCTAAGCTGCCGTAACAAATGGCAGTAAAACACCGCACAACCAATCGGCACCATCACGTCAGAAAGCCGAAACCAGTAAAACCGCAGCAACTGTGCAGCCAGTGGACGAATGTGGCCGACACACACATCAATCAGTGCTCCGCAAATCGCGATTACTATGCTGCCAGCGACAAACAGACTAATTCGCGAGACCTTGTCGTCTTTGCGCAGTCCAACGGCAGCAACTACCCAAACCGTGGTCAGCAGCAGGAATCGAACGATGTACCAAATCGGAAAATCTCGCGGCACCAAGTGATGCAGCAGGCGATAGAAAACGTACTGCTGCACGCCTGCGGCAACCTCCTCGGGCGACGCTTCGCCGGAACCGATTAACGCCGGAAGCACTCCTGCCAGCGAAACCAATCCGCCGATTAGCAAGCCGGGAAACAAATCCGTCCACGACAGTTTGTGCTTCCGTAGTCTCAAGCCGTAGGCAATCATCGCCGCCACGACCGACGAGCCGCCCACCAGCACGTGAAAAGCGGACGCAATTCCGAAATGAATCCACACTCGGTTCCAGCGGTTATCTGCCAGCGAGCCCAACCCTAAAAAGACAAACGCGTAGCCGAAAATCTTCGCTTCGATGCCGCCAACAATCCATTCGCCGGCCATATTCAATTGACGGATCAGAAACAGCCAGATTCCAGCGGAAGCGATGGCAGCTCCAAACGAATTGCAGAACCGTCGAGCCAAACTCTCCCACGACCACGCAAGCAGCGTCCACCCAACAAATCGCCCAACCCAAGCCGTTGCCGTCAGCGACAAGAACTGAGTCAGCCAACCGAACGTCCAATAAAACACGTAGTGCGTGTTGGACGTGCTCAAAAAATGGTCCGGTCCGCACCATTGCGGATCCCAAAAATGTCGAGCCTTCGCGAGATACTGAGCCTCGTTAATCTCCGGTGCAGGTGTCCCACCTACGACGAAAAAAAGCAAAACGATAAAAGCGATTTCCGCAACGCGTTGGCGCGAACAGCAACGAGAGCTGTCACCAAGATCGCTCGCACCGCGGTAATCGGTCATTTCGTCAGAGGCGTCTACTGATGTTCGACAGGGCTTGGCGTCTGTACGCGTGACGCCGAATTGAGGACTATCCGCATTGTGCGTGACGTTGTCCGCAGTAACAAGGCGGCTCATCGATCAACTGCATCGTCATCAGCAGAATCTTCGATCTCCAGCCACACTTCTTCGATCGCCAAGCTGTCGGCAACCGGAACGGTCAGAATCAGCAAGTTCGCGTCTTCCAGAACGTCAGCAATTTCAATGCGAAATCGTTTCGGTTTAATCGCCGCAGCTGACTCTAAAGATTCAGCTTCCGCCTGACAGTCAAACTTAGTCGTCTGGTTGACGGAAACACTGAGTGCGATTGCCCTGACCTGCCCGCACAAAAAAACCTGAGTGGCAGCATTCAATCCGGTCGGACGATTAAACGACCGAGTCAGCCTGACGTTTTCAAGCTCGGGAAGCTCGCCAACTGGCACCGCTCCTGGAACTTGAAATCGCAACGGATCGTCCAGGATATCGTGCTGCAAATTCCACGGACCTCGAAGTCGAATCGTGTGCGGCATTACGGAGCGGCAATCGGCGTGCGGTCTTGAGCGAAATCTTCTTGCACATCATACGGGTAAAATGTCCGCGCGATTCGCTGCGAAACGACATTCAAGAATCGACGGCGGAATTCACGCTTCGACATGTCGGCCGTATGAAAAACAGCGTTCTTCGGAAACTGAATTTGA
>JAGQPC010000340.1 GCA_020426925.1 Planctomycetales bacterium
GGATACGTCGGTTACGAAGAAGGCGGAAAGCTAACTGAAGCAGTGCGAAGACGTCCGTACAGTGTAATCCTGCTGGACGAAATCGAAAAAGCGCATCGCGATGTATTTAACATTCTTTTGCAAGTGCTGGACGATGGTCGTCTCACGGACAACCACGGAAAGACTGTAGACTTTAGCAACACGATCGTTGTCATGACAAGCAACATCGGCAGCCAAGCGATTCAGCAGATCACGGAAGAAGGTGGTTCTGAGGACGAGTTGCGCCAAGCCGTAGAGACACATCTTCGTGGTTCGTTCACGCCTGAATTCCTGAACCGCATTGATGAATCGATTGTGTTTCATCCTCTGTCGCGAGATGAAATTCGTCGCATCGTTGACTTGCAAGTCACGCACTTGGAAGATCTGTTGGATCAAAAGGATCTCTGCCTGGTCGTCACGGAAAAGGCGCGAGAGCAGATTGCGGCAGAAGGCTACGATCCGGTGTATGGAGCACGTCCACTGAAGCGAGTCATCCAACAGCGATTGCAAAATCCGCTGGCGACGGAGCTCCTCAAAGGAGAATTCGCAGCCGGTGCCGGTGTGAAAATCGACTTCAGTCACGGCGATTTCACGTTCGATCAGTGTTCGCCAGAAGAGCTGCAGCCGCACGTAGACACGGCTGGCTAGTCGAAAGGCTTCAATCCATTGCAGAGCACGGAGTTTGCGGTCAGCGCGGGCTCCGTGCTTTTTCATGCGCGGTCTAGCTGATTCAAATCGACCAAGATGCTGCGGTAGGGTATCGGACAGATTTCGTTCGCGTTGTAGAATCGCGTCCACAATGGTCGCCCGTATGCTGGGTAATCGTAAGAACGTCAAGCTAAATACGTCGCATGAGGAATACGTACATGTCAGCCGATGCTCGTTTGCAAGAATTGAATATTGAACTGCCACCTGCACCAAAGCCTGCCGGAGTCTACAAGCCCGCATTAACAGTTGGAAACTTGTGCCTTGTGTCGGGGCATGGCCCGCTTCGGTCCGACGGAACCCTCATTGTCGGCCGAGTTGGCGACGACATGGACAAGCAAGATGGCTACGACGCAGCACGTCAAACCGGACTCGCCATTCTGGCCACTTTGCAAGCGTATCTCGGAAGTCTCGACAAGATCGAGCGCGTGGTAAAGGTTCTTGGCATGGTCCACTGCACTCCAGAATTTGGTGAACAGCCGGCCGTCATTAATGGTTGCAGTGAATTGTTCCGCGATGTGTTTGGCGAAGATGCTGGTGTAGGAACTCGAAGCGCCGTCGGCTTCAGCGCACTGCCAGGCGGAATCGCAATCGAAATCGAAGCAATGTTCCAGCTAAAGTCGTAGCAAAACGATTCTTATTTTGTGGCGGAAGCAGCGGCCGATGATCGGTTGCGAGTGTTTATAGTTGCAGTATGAAAAATCCAAGGCTGCAACTATGGATCGTCTCGCTTGTGTTCTTGGTAGGTGGTTGTTCAAGCCGTGATAGCAGCGACTTACTTCCAACATCCATACTTCCGGCTACAGCAGTTCGCGTCACTGACGTCAACGCAGATCTAGGGGCAGCGTTCAAAAAATCTGAGGGTACCGTACTATTCCGTTCGTGGAACGGCCGATGGAAAGGAACCGACAGCGATACCGACATTGAGTTACGCGAAGGCGGTAACGCCGTTTGCACCGAATACGGCGTAGGGATTTGGCGACACGAAGGCACATTCGAAATATCGACCGACCACGAATATCCTGAAATCACGATCCGGCTTGATGGCGACACAATTGGAGATCCAAAGCCGCTGTGGCTGTTTCGTGACGGGCCAGACCTGTTGCTGATTCCAAACGCGATTTACCCACACGTTTCCGACTGGGAAAGATCACGATATTTGTTTCGGAAGATTCCCGGCGAAACGAGTTCTCGCGAGAATTGAGCGACTTACGCAAAAAACTTGTGCGATTCTGAATCGACGGTAACTTGATATTTAGGGAACGCGAGTCGCATCCAGATTAGCCCCTCCCGCGCCGGTTTCGATCGACGCGGGTTTTTTCTTAGTGCAGCTACACACCGCCTACTTCAGTTGGTCGAGCAATCGGCCGGGCGATCCCATCATGTTGTAGCCGCCGTCGACGTGCAGGATTTCTCCTGTTATTCCGTTCGACATATCGGATAGCAAGTACGCGCCGGCTTTCCCGACTTCTTCATGCGTGACGTTGCGACACAGCGGCGCCATGTGTTCGTACATTTTCAACATTTCGTCGACGCCGGCCGCACGACCGGCGAGAGTGCGAATCGGTCCGGCGCTGAGCGCGTTGACGCGAATGCCTCGTGGACCAAGATCGTAGGCTAGATACCGCATTGCTGCATCGAGCGCCGCTTTGCAAATTCCCATGACGTTGTAGCCAGGCACAGCCTTCTCTCCGCCAAAGTAAGTCATCGTGGCAATTGAAGCGCCGTCAGCCAAAATCGAGTCCGCAGCGTTGGCCACTGCGAGCAAACTGTACGCACTTATATCCATCGCCAACTTGAACCCCTCGCGACTCGTTCGAATCGTGTCCTTGTTCAAATCTTCGCGATCTGCAAACGCGATGGAGTGCAGAAGAAAATCGATCTTGCCAAAATGTTCGCCCGTGGTCTGCATGACCTCGGCGATGTTTTCGTCGTTCTGTACATCGAGTGGAATAAGGAATTTCGCTGCATTATTATCTTTGATGACTTGGGCGACACGACGATGATTTCTTTTTCGCTCGTCGTCGGGACGGTCAGGCAGATGCGTAAAACCACAAACTCCGCCTTGGTCCATAATCTCTTTCGCGATCGCCCATGCTATCGAATTATCATTGGCGACGCCGAGAATCAGTCCCTTCTTGCCTTCAAACAAGCCCATGTAGGTGTCTCCTAAATGCATTCGCCGTCGTCAGGTGACGGTATTTATGGCCAGCGTAGTCCAAGGCGAACGTCGAAATCCGATCGGCGACCTTGGTCGAATACGTTAAGGATATCGGCGATGAGCGACCTGTCTATCGCCCAACGAATCCATTACTTTGTTCGCAGGTTCCGATTCGCCTATGATGGGCCGGATCTGTTAGACTCCGGCTGTAATTGACTGTTTTAGATTTGCGCCACGTTTTAAGCTCGATTGATGGAATTAAGCGTCAACTTTCAAAGAGTCCGCACGCACGATCAGGCCGTGGCTCTATTGCTCGACTTGCTCGCCAATTCGGAGTCGTTCGAAACGCTGTCCGACTACTATGCCCAGCTGCTGACATCTGCATGCAAGGTTGTCGGTGCAGACAATGCCACAATTCTGCGAGCGGACTTGGGGAGTTGGAAACAGATTGCCGCGACTTACGCTGATCACCAACCCCCGACAAATCTGCTTGCCGATGTTCTCGATTCTGAGCAGCCACACGCCTTTGGAAAGTGGGCCGCTGCACCGCTATTAAAACGTTCGTCGGATAACGAATTGCTGGCGATGGAATTTCCGATCGCGGGATCGAGCGATCGTTTGCATCTGCTGGACGCTGTGGCCGCGGCAGTCGGGGTTGCTCTGCATCGATTTCGACGAGGTCAAAGTCTCGCCAGAAAAGTGCGACGGCTGGAAGCGATTCTTGAGATCGCAGGCCAGTGGAATCAGAACCAGGAAATGGAGTCTTTGCTACAGCAGATGGCCGAGACTTCGACCACATTGCTACGTGCGGAACGAGCCAGCATTTTCCTTTGGGACCGACAAAACAAAATCTTGGTCGGCCGTCCAGCGCTAGGCGTGGACGACAACGAACTACGTATTCCCGATGACACCGGAATCGTCGGGCAAGTCGTTCATTCAGGCGACCTGCGTCGTGTCGACGAAGGATCCGGAGACGAAGACATCTCACGCGACGTCGACGATCAGACAGGATTCAGCACTCGGAATTTGCTGTGTGTTCCCCTTCGCGATCGGAAGAACGCCATCTTGGGTGCGTTCGAAATGATCAATAAGATCGACGGCAACTTCACAAAAGAGGACGAAGCCGGCCTTGTCGAACTTGCAGGTCACGCAGCGATCGCTCTGGAAAACACGCAGCAACTTCAGTCGTTGCTTGACAGTAAAAAACAGCTTGCCCAGCAGGCTGCTGGCGAAGTGCAGTTGATCGGCGAATCTCCGCCAATGCAAAAGCTGCGAAATACAGTCGAGCGTGTAGCGAACACCGATCTGGCGATTTTGGTGCTCGGCGAAAACGGCACGGGTAAAGAAGTCGTCAGCCAGATGCTCCACTATTTAAGTGTGCGGCGCGACGAGCCCTTTGTTGCGGTCAACTGCGCGGCAATGACCGAAACGCTGTTGGAGAGCGAACTGTTCGGTCACGAAAAAGGCGCGTTCACGGACGCTCACGAGGCTCGCGCTGGAAAGTTTGAACTCGCTTCCGGCGGCACGCTGTTCTTGGACGAGATCGGCGATCTCAGTTTAAGCGGACAAGCGAAGTTGCTGCGCGTCCTGGAAGAAAAAGTCGTTGTTCGAGTCGGAGGATCCATTCCGATTTCGACCGATACTCGTGTCGTCGCTGCCACAAATCAAGATTTGGCAACAATGGTGCAAGAGCGACGTTTTCGAGAGGACCTTTTCTATCGGCTGAACGTTGTATCCATCCACATGCCCCCGCTGCGGGAGCGAGTCGACGATATTGTCTTGCTCGCCGAACACTTTCTGACAGGCTTCTGCAAACGGGCGCGGCGAGCCGTACCACGTTTTACACCAGAGGCGATCAAGAGGCTGCGGCAACACAACTGGCCGGGAAACGTTCGCGAGCTGCGAAACCTGATGGAACGTTTGGCGTATCTGTCCCAAAGCGACATAGTTGAAGCAGATGACTTAGCCTTCATCATGTCCAATAAGGCTGACGCAGCGGGCAACATCTCGCTTGACCTATCGCTCACCGAAGCGACAAAACAATTCCAAATCGAATACATTCGCAAGCACATCGAAGTATGCGGCGGCAACATGAGCGACGCCGCAAAAAAACTGGGCCTACATCGATCAAATCTTTACCGAAAAATGCGTCAACTTGACATGGCTGGGGCAGAGGACGAAGAGTCTGGATAGATGTTGCTCCGCGAAACCGCGGCGAATCTACGTTAATTAAGGCGTGGAATCGCCCCGTAAATGAACGTAGAATGGGCAAGCGGTTTTGCGTTAGAACGATTTCGCTTTGCTCGTTGCGCAAAGTCCTGCTCCCGCCCCATCGAGTTTAGTGCTGCTCGGAGTCATATTCGTGATCGCGTTCAACACGAACTCGTTAATTGCGTGCACGGCAGGTATCGTGGTTCTGTGGTCTCAGTGCCTTCTGGCCGAAGACGACGCAACAAAGGTTTATCGCGAGACCATCCAACCGATTCTCGCGTCACACTGTTTCGACTGCCACGCCGACGGAAGTTCCGAGGGCGACCTGTCGTTTGACTCTGCCAATTCCGATAAAGAGTTGATCAGTAATCGTCAGATGTGGTGGACGGTATTGAAAAATGTTCGCGCCGACATCATGCCACCGTCCGACGCCGAACCACTTTCTTCCGCACAGAAAAGACAACTCACCGATTGGATCAAGACATCCGTATTCGGTATCGATCCAACAAACGTCGATCCGGGCCGAGTCACCGTTCGCCGACTGAACCGAGCCGAATACCGCAACACGATCCGCGATCTGATGGGCATCGATTTCAATGCAGAAGTCGTCTTCCCACCGGACGACACCGGTTTTGGTTTCGACAACGTGGGTGATGCGCTCAGTTTGTCACCGCTGCTGCTGGAAAAGTATCTGCAAGCCGCGACAACGATTGTCAAGGAAGCCGTGCCGACTGTCTGCAAAGTGATGCCCGTTCAGCAGTTCACTGGCAAGGATTTCAAAAGCGTTGCCGAAGGTGACGACTCGGACGGCGCGAGAATGTCCTGCAAGGAACAGCGAACTGTCGCCAATGTCGTTCAAATCAAAGACGCAGGTGCGTATCGCCTGCAGGTCCAAGTGATGCTGCACGGCTCGTTTGATTTCGACCCGAGCCAATGTCGCGTTACGTGTTTCCTGGACGAAGAAGCACTGTATTCGGCGCAGCACGCATGGGACGAGCGAAAAAAGATCGACTACGAGTTCGAACGCGAGCTGGCGGCTGGAGAACACAAGCTCTCGTTTCGGCTCGAGCCCCTAGACTTACCAGACGAAGATGAAAAGGAAGAAAGCAATTTTCGAGGCGATCCTACGTTCAACCATTTTCATGTGCAGCACGTCGACATCGAAGGACCGCTCGACACCGACCAACGCGTTCACCCTGCCAACTACGAACGATTTTTCCCACGCGACGAACCGCCTGCTGATGCAGCAGCTCGCCGTGAATACGCTCGAGAAGTCCTGTCCAGCTTTACGAAACGGGCGTATCGCCGACCAGCCGACGATGCGACGCTAGACAAACTTGTTTTGCTGGCCGAGTTCACGTACGAGCAACCTGACAAAACGTTCGAGGCCGGAATCGCGCAGGCGATAACCGCGATCCTCGCGTCACCGCGATTTCTATTTCGGCTTGAAGCACCAATCGAAGGCGAGCACGAAACGTTCCCGCTGGTAGACGAGTATTCGCTTGCGTCGCGGTTGTCGTACTTCCTGTGGACGACGATGCCGGACGCCGAACTGACGGAACTCGCTGACAAAGGCGCCCTACGAGAAAACCTCGACTCGCAAATCGAACGGATGCTAAAGGACGAACGGTCTGACAGTTTCGTCCGCAACTTCGTCGGCCAGTGGCTGCGAGCGAGAGATGTCGAGCATGTTTCGCTCGATCCGATCGTGGCACTCGGCTACGGCGAAGAATATGAACAACTGATCTCAGTCTTTCGCCGGCGTTTTCGTCGCTCCAGTGATGGTCAGAGCAACGACGATCTTGTCAGTGACGGAGAATGGGAAAAGACTCGCCAGCGGTTCCGGGAACTCCGAGAAATTCGCGACAAGTTTGACGGCGATGCCCGGCGAGCCATGCGTCAGGAAACCGAGATGCTGTTCGAGCACATCGTTCGTGAGGATCGTTCGGTGCTCGAACTGCTCGACGCCAACTACACCTTTCTGAATGAGAAACTCGCCAATCTCTACGACATTCCAAACGTCGAGGGTCGCGAGATGCGAAAAGTCTCGCTGCCCGAAGATAGTCCGCGAGGCGGAGTGCTCACACAAGCAACCATGCTGACGGCAACATCCAACCCAACTCGCACGTCGCCGGTGAAGCGAGGCTTGTACATCTTGGAAAACATTTTGGGAACGCCTTCGCCACCTGCTCCGCCGAACGTTCCGGCACTCGAAGCAACAGCGGGTAAGTTCGGTGATCGGGAGCCTCCGCTTCGCGAATTGCTGGCGCTACATCGCGAATCCGAGTTGTGTGCGTCGTGCCATAATCGGATGGATCCGCTGGGCATCGCTCTTGAGAATTTCAATGCACTCGGAATGTGGCGTGAAACGGAAAGCGACCAGCCGATCGACGCATCCGGAACACTCGCCACCGGCGAATCTTTCCGGGACGTACGAGATCTGAAGAAGATTCTGGTGACAGCACGTCGGGCCGATTTTTATCGGTGCATGACTCAAAAGCTGATGACGTACGCGTTGGGTCGAGGCCTCGAAGACATTGACGAGTATACCGTCGATCAGATTGCCGACGAATTGGAAAAAGGTGACGGTCGATTTAGCGTCCTACTAAAAGAAGTCATCAAATCGGCGCCCTTCCAAAGACAACGTTCGGTCAACGAATAGCCGTTCTTACGAATCGAGACACTCACATGCCAAAACCAATTGCCAAGCTTGATCGTCGACGATTCCTTCGAGGCGTCGGAGGCAGCGTCGCGATTCCAGCATTCGCTTCATTGGTTCCATTTCGCTCAGTACTAGGCGACACAACCAATGCGACGGCAACTGCTCCTGCAACGACCGCGACCGGGGCTCCGTTGCGAATGGCGTTCATGTCGATTCCGAACGGTGTTCAGCAGGACCACTGGTTTCCAAATGACAATGGCAAACAGTTTTCGTTAAACGAAACGATGAAGCCGCTGGAGCCCGTGAAGCAGCACCTGCAAGTCATCAGCGGTCTGAAGCACGAACACGCCACGCCGGGAAACGACGGAGCCGGCGATCACGCGCGAGCCAACGCGACATTCTTGACCGGTGCGCGAGCTCGCAAGACGGCGGGCAAGGACATCCACGTCGGGATCTCGATCGATCAAGTTGCGGCGCAGAAATTAGGTCACGTCACGAGGTTCCCTTCGCTCGAGCTGTCGTGCGACGCCATTCGCAATTCCGGCAGTTGCGATTCTGGCTACGCGTGTGCCTATCAATACAATCTCGCGTGGACATCGCCGACAACACCGCTGACGCCGGAGCCCAATCCACGCTACGTGTTCGAGCGGCTCTATGGAACAGGAAAACATGGCGAGCGTCAGAAGAGTCTCGCTCTCCGACAACAAACACAACGTTCCGTGCTCGACTTTGTCTTGGAAGATGCGTCTGCGATTCAAAAGCAGCTCGGCCAGCAGGATCGCCAGAAGCTCGACGAGTACCTGACAGGCGTTCGCAGCATCGAAAAACGCATTCAGTCCGCCGAACGTTTTGGCGAAACTCCAGATCCTGAAATCGATACGCCCAGCGGCATTCCCGGCAACTTCGGACAGCATATGGAGATCATGTACGACCTGATGGTGATGGCTTTTCAGACCGATTCGACTCGCATTGCGACACTGCTGCTCTCCTACGATGGCAGCAACCGCACCTTCCCCGATTTGGGAATTACCGAAGGCCACCATTACCTGACGCACAATCAACGCAAAGAAAACTTGGCAAAGAAAGTGGCCGAAATTGATCGCTACTACATGGTGCGGTTTGCAAACTTCATCGATAAGCTTGCCCAGACGAAAGACGTCGACGACAATTCGCTGTTGCACAATTCCATGATTGTTTACGGTGGAGCGATCGCGGACGGGAACCGACACACGCACGACAACTTACCGGTGATTGTGGCCGGCTCCGCGGGCGGCGCATTTGAAACCGGGAGGTATTTGCAACTGGACGAAACACCGATGTCGAATATGTTTGTGACCATGCTGAATCAGTACGGCGTAGTCACTGACTCGTTCGGCGATTCAACAGGTAACATCGATCAACAACTCCGACGCACGAGTTAAACAAGCCGAAGAGTGCTTAGACGCTCCGGTGCAGAGAATTGAAATCACTACACTTAACTGATGGATGCAATCATCTATCCTATTTTGGAGGCGGGAATGTTTCATTTCACATTTCGCAGACTTTTGTTTCTCACGATCACGCTCACGTTGGCATCAGTATCATCCGCTCAGGACAGCGCTGCGGATCCATCGGGCACTTGGGAGTGGGAACGCTCTTTCAACGACTTTTCAATGGAGTTCAAGCTAACGCTGGCCAACGACGACAGCGGCAAACTCGGCGGCAGCGTAACCGTCAATCGCGACGGCAACGAAGGTGAACCTGCGAAGCTCGATGATGTGAAGCTTGATGGAAACAAACTGACGTTCAGCTACACGCGGACTCGCGGCGACAACACCTTTACCGTTCACTACGATGGAGTTGTGACGGGAGATTCAATCGACGGGACCATCAAGACTCGCTTCGGCGACAACGATCGTGAATTCGAATGGTCTGCCAAACGAACGGCCAAAGCCGGCCCGTCGTGGACTTCATTGTTCGACGGGAAGACACTGGAAGGCTGGGAGCGGATCGGCAACGAAAACAGCAAGTGGGTCGTTAGCGACGGCGCCATGACGGCAACTGGTCCCGCGTCGATGTTGGTCAACACTTCCGGACCGTACAAAAACTTCCGTTATCGAGCGGAATGCAAAATCAGCGATGGCGGAAATTCGGGACTCTATTTCCGAACAACGCGCCGGCCAGGATTCTCGGACGGTTACGAAGCTCAAATCGACAGCACGCACACCGACCCGATTCGCACCGGATCGCTCTACGGCATGTGCCATGTTTATAAGCAACTCGTTAAGCCCGACACGTGGTTCACCTATGAGCTGGAAGTTCGCGACGACATCTGGCGAGGTCGAGAAATGACTCGCATCAAGATCACCGTCGATGGCAACGAACTCTTCGAGTACATGGACTTTGAAAAGACGTTCAAGCAAGGTCACTTTGCATTCCAGCATCACGATCCAGGAAGCATCGTTCACATCCGCAAAGTCGAAGTGATGCCTCTTGCAGATTAAGGATTGCGACGCGACTTCCAACATCGCGCAACACTGCATGAATAGGATTGCCATGACGAAGGAAATCGCGTTTAAAGTAAACGGCGAGCAACGGACTACAAAGACTGACGAAGACCGTCCGTTGCTCGACGTACTGCGAGAAGACTTTCACCTGACCGGCACCAAGTACGGGTGCGGTGAAGGCGAGTGTGGTGCGTGTACGGTCCTCGTCAACGGATCTCCGACGCGCTCGTGCATTACGTCGGTTGGTGAAGTCGCCGGTGAAGATGTTCTGACGATTGAAGGCTTGGTCTCCGGAGACAAATTGCACAGTGTGCAAGAGTCGTTCCTGCGTCATGAAGCAATGCAGTGTGGATACTGCGTTCCCGGCCATATCATGACCGCCATCGCTTTTACGCGTGACAATCCACGAGCCACGCGTTCCGATATTGTCGATGCGATGAGCGAGCACATTTGCAGGTGCTGCAACTACTCCAGCATTTTGTCGGCTGTCGAAGAAGCAGTTCGCGGGGAGCAAGGAGGTCGTGAGTAGCCATGAGTGTTGACCCCGCTGATGAGGAATTCGACGAAGTAGAACGCTACGAACTCCGCGAACGCAAACCGTATTCTTTTCAATCTGACCGACGCGAGTTCGTGCAGATTCTTGGCGCCGGCATCGTAATCGCCGTTTCGGCGAAGCGATCGGAGGCTCAGCGTCGATCAGCACGACGTGATGAACCTCTGTCAGACCGCTTTCACTTCGGCGAAGACGGCGTCATCACGGTTATGACCAGCAAAGTGGAAGTCGGCCAAGGCTCACGCACCCAACTAACGCAAGCCGCTGCCGAAGAATTTCGCGTGCCGGCTGATCGAATCCGTTTAATTATGGCGGACACGGAACTCTGCCCCGACGATGGTGGCACTGCCGGCAGTCGAACGACTCCTTCGACAGTTCCGCGCGTTCGCAACGCTGCCGCGGCAGCACGCGATCTGTTGCTGAAAATGGCGGCTGAAAAGCTTGACACTGACAATGTGGTTTTAACGAATGGCGAACTTAAAGGCAGCGACGGGAAATCCACATCGCTGGTGGAACTTATCAAGAACGAGTCATTCCAAAACGCTTTGCAGTCGGCACCAGCCTCGTCCGAAATCACGCTCACCGCTGTGCCTGAATGGAAGGTCCTTGGTACTAGCGTGCCCAAAGTTGACGTCAGGGAAATCGTAACGGGCAGCCACCGTTATCCGTCGGACATCATTCGCCCGGGAATGCTCTACGGCAAAGTGTTGCGACCTCCTGTTTACGGCGCGACGCTCAAGTCTATCGATGTGAAG
>JAGQPC010000341.1 GCA_020426925.1 Planctomycetales bacterium
TCGAGGGCAATAATCACCACGAAGCCTACCGTATCAAATTCGCGGACTTCCAGCGCCTTGAGCAACCCATCGTGGCTGCCTTTGCGGCGGCAGCAGTGTGACGAATCCGCGCAGCCCCGCCGTGAACCGTGTGTCAATTTGACACACTCTGCCTGCCATGTGCGTTCTCGGGTAGTCGCGTGTGGCGATTTAACGGCTCCTCAGCGGAGGCCGACTCCTGCGGTCAATGTGGGGGCGAGAGCCAAGCGGGACGCGACTACAGATTCACAAACGGTGCGTCACACACGGTATGACTCAACGATGACAACCTCTAACCGTCATCGTCGTTGACGGCCACACGGCGTTGGATGCTGCGATCGATCCGAGGTACGTGTGGCTTGAGCGTTTCGATACGTTTTTCGCTGTCGCCGGCGAGTAAAACCAAACCGGTTTCTGCATCGAACAGTTTCTCATATGCAGCCAGACTTTGTTCCAGCGTTAGCAAATCTAGATCCCGATAGAGTTTCACTTCGGCGGCAGCACGCAGAGGGTTAGCTTTCGAACTGTTCATTAGCGTTTTGGCTCGAGCCGCCGCATGCTTCGGCCGCAGTGCCGATGGAATCGGCTTTGGCGAGAGCCTATCCCGAATGAGCGTCTCAACGTCAGCCACAGCTTGCTCGACTGGATCCTTGTACAGGATGTCGGACGTGCGTTTGGTTGCTCGGCGCGAGTAGCTGATCGAGCCGGATTCATATATCGCACGCCGTCTCGCAGTGTCGATGACTTTCAACGAGACATATTTATTAGTTTTCGATTTGATGGACCGCGAGACTCGGTCCTCTACCCGGAACAAAAACAGCACGTCGACATTGCGAAGGTCGGCTGCTCGTGCGATGTTTCCTTGGTCGTTGGATGCTCCTAAGCATTCGATGTCCGCTGAATTGGCCGCGACGCCAATCGGTCGGCTGCGAATTGATTGCTGTTGCAGAAAGCTTGGCGTAAACGGAACACTTCTTTCAAGCATGTCAAAGATCGGTTTGCTTAACTCTCCTGCAACAGTTTCCATCCTCGAACGATTAGACCGCCAATTCTGATCTTCGTCGGTCAAAACTTTCAGATCGTCGTGATCGGGACCGCTGTAGTCAATTGCGACACCGTAACGGACAAAGGCAGCAGGACGCTTTAAACCTGATATCCAACGATACTCATCGACCGTTCCAAGCTGCTCGACTAAGAACGAAATGTACGTTAGCTCGACGCCCTTTGATTCCTGTTGAGTCTCAAATGCGAAGCTAGCGTCTTCAACGAAGTTGTACAGATCGGAATGTTGCGAAGACGCTTGCGTGACACGCGACAGGCTACGTTCTACCGTCGGCGGCGGTGCTGCGGTTGCGTTGCGAGTGACCTCAACTTGCGAGTCGTTTGAAGCAATGGAAGTCTGAACAACCTTCTTCGACTCGTTCGATTCGGCCAACGCGGCTCGGCTGATGGTACCCGAGTTAAACACCTCGCCACCATCGACCGTAAACATCGCGCGAAGCTTCGTACCTGGAACGTTGTTGGGGATGCTGGCAACTTGGCCACCTCCCCAAACGAGAAACGTACCATCGGACCTTAGGTTGCCGAATCCCGCTTTCGGATTCAAAAGATCAATTTCCAGGTCTTGAGGAGCGCTCCACGGAACGGCGTGCGTATCATCAACTTCCACCAAGATTGCCGCGTTCGTCATCCCGTCTTCCCAACGGCGCGGTGGCTTTGGGCGATTGCTAAAGAAGGCGCAGCTTGAACCTACAGGCACGACGTAGTTCGTGTTGGAATCGAAGCGTTCTGGTGACTGGTAGACCGATGGAATACTCGCCAACAGCGGTTGATTGTTAATGCTGTTCCAACTCTCCGATTTGTTGAACTTGTCATACAAAGCTTGGTAACCCAGATACGGCAGCAGTTCGATCCGCCAGCTGAGCAGCGGTTGGCCATCGTACGTGTAGATTGCGTTGAGTGGATATCGTCCTTTTTCATTTCGGTATGCTTCCATCGCCTTGGCAATCCGGTTCAGATTGTCAATCGTGCGTTTGCGACGCTCGGTTACCGGAAGCGGAGTTGCGGGCGGAGCAATCGTATCTACCGCCGTTCCGTTGTCGCCAGGTGTGCTCGGTGCTGTGCTCGGTGCTGTGCTGGCGCTGCTCGCTGCAGGTACAGCCACGTTTGGTGCAGCTGGCGGAGGAGCTTGTGCCTGCGGCTGCGTGGCCGAGCTAGCCGCAACCGACGCCGGTTGGACAGATGGATTTGTCGGTAATGGGTTAGCCGGTGCGGGAACTGCCGGAGTGGCAGCTGGTTCTTCGTCGGTTTTGGGCCGCTTGATGGAGTACTGTGCCATGTCGTTTGCGGACATCGCTCCGGTCCCTCCGCAGCCAACAGCTGCCAGCAAGACCAAAGGCGCAGCGCATTTCAAAACGCAAAGTGATGAAGAGAGTCTTCGGATCAGTTCGGTTCCAGTTTTTTCGATCATAGGTCAATCGCTTTGCGAGTCTTGGAGCGTCTCGAGGAAACTTCGGATTAGTCCGTGCTGATTCGAACCGCCGCCAGTGACAATCAGCTTTTCTGGTTTGCCGACATCGGGGATCATCGAATGAAGCGACCGCAACAGATCTGCACGCAGGTCCGCGAAGCCTTCACTCAACGCCGAGTCGACTTTATGAAGCCACGGATTCGATTCGGACCGTAGTCGCATCAGTTCGGCTCGTTTGTAGTTACATCCAAACCGATTGGCGAGCATTTGATTGAGCCGGTGAAGTCCATACGGAAGGTTTCTAAATCGGAAACCATTAGAACTGGCCAGCACAAGCACCGACGATTCGACACCAACGTCGAGCGCCGCAACGCAATTGCTTTTGTGCCCATTCGATTCAGAATCAGACGTTAAGAACTGACTGTAGCAAGCGTTGTACAGCGCGACGCACGTCGACTGAACGGACGTGACCTGGATCTCACTGTCCTCGAACACGTCCAGTGTCGGCCTAATTTGATCACGACGCGCAGCAACCAGACAAACACTTCCTTTGTCCTGTTCGTTGGATTGCCACAAATGATAGTCAAATGTAACTTCGGGCTCCGGCACGGGGATTTGGTGTTTCGCTTCATATTGGATGAGGTCTTTGAGCTTCTTCGGTTTCAGCGTGGGAACCGAAAAAAAGCGGCCTAAGGTTTTTGGGCCCGAAACATTGACGACAGCCTGAGCTTTGCCGATCGCCGCTTCGTCAACCAGCCGTTGGACGGCATCGGCTACGACAACCGCACGTTCTTCGTCAGCCGTTGCAGTAGTTAAGGGCGAAGAATATGGAATCCGAATTGCGGAATCAACCGAGATCTGCTTGTCGTCGCTCTTCTTGTCGAAGGTCAGCAGGATCGCCTTGACTCCCGACGCTCCAACGTCAATTCCCCAAACGCTGTCATCCAATGAACGAGTGCGGGCGGAGATCTTGCGCAATACCGAGGGCCGCGTCTCAAACAAAAGATTTGTCTTGACCGCAGATTGCTGAATTCCCTGTAGCGCCAATCCATAGGCGACCGTGAACTGTCCAGGCCGCTCTTTCAGAACGGCTGATGCTTGAGAATCGACGTTACAGTCCGCGAATCCATTCCACCAGACGACAGGGACGTTGTCCAAAGAAGCACAATTCATTGGGCGGATCGGAACGTTGCGTTCCCGCGGAGTTTTCGGTCGAACGCTGGCAGCCTTCCGAATTCGCTGGACCAGTTGCTTTCCCGCTTCTGACTGCGGGCAAAACTTCTGAAATCGTTTGACAAGCGCGAGGCCTTGCGGAGTTACGTAGCAGAGGGCTTCGAGTTCGTTGTACAGCCAGCAAATCTCGCGAGCTTGGTCAATTGTTTGCTGAAGCGTTCCATCGAGTTCGGCGCTATCGTCGATCCGTCGCAACTCAGCCGCGGCGTCCTTGTATCGCTCCTGCTTGATAAACGCAGCTGCCGCCTTTGCTCGCGATTTCGCTGCCGTTGCCTGCGACGAAGTTTGGTGTGCGTGAAGCTTTTCTCGCAATTCGAGCAGCCGGTCATCGTTGACTTTCAATTCGCACAACCGCTCCACGATTGGAAGTAGCGCAGAGTATTGTTTTTTGGCGAGTCCTTCTTGGACTATCGCCGATAACGACTTGATTTCGCTTAAGCATTCCTCGATCGCACTGGCAGTTTGGCGAATCTTTGCATTGCGCATTCCGACCGGTATTTTTGCCATCCATTCGGCTGCCTGTCGATATTGTTTGGCGGCAAAGTGCTCTTGAGCGTTCGCATGCAGTTCTTCAAGCATGGACTCTTTTTCCACACGCAGCGTATTTACCTGAACCTGCATCTTTTCGGACTTTGCCGTGAAATCCTGAAGACGAGAATCGCCATAGTCGGTAATCGATCGCAGAATGTCGATTGCCTGGTAGTAATTTCCCTCTTGGCAAGATCGCTTCGCGTTGCCGAGTAGTTTGTTAATGCGTTCGATCGACTTCGACAGTTGCTCCGCGAGATTCTCTCCGCAGCTTCCGCAGAATGTTGCGTTCACGGCATTCTGCGATTCGCACGAGTGGCACGGCTGCCACAATCGAGTACCGCATGCGCTACAAAAACGGCGATCCGCATCATTTGCCTTGCCGCATTCTTCGCATTGAATGTCTTTGTCGGTGTAACCGGGCGGTTCTTTTACGCTCATAATTAGTCAAACTGAGTTTCGCGAGTGGGAGGTCGGTCGGCGACAGCGAACACCATTTTCAAATCGAGCGATTCGATTCTGGGATGTTCGAACTCTAAGTGAATTTGCGCTCCGGACTTGCTGATGTAATCACACGGCTTCGAATTCTTTGGGACTTCGACTTCCAAAACATAGAGTCCGATATCGGCATTCTTTGCGTAAAGTTCGGCTCGCACGAATTCAGGTACCGTCTTGACGCCTCGCACGAGAAGCGCGCCCTGCTTGTCGCGAACTTTGACCACATACCTTTCCAGATAGCCGACTTCGGAACTGATTACTCCGTAGCGAAGCGTTCCCGTGTTGTCGATGTTCTTTCCGTAAACCGAAATCGGACGGAGGACTTTTCCGACCAAAGGCATTTCATACTCAACCGGTTCCACCGCACCATCCGGCAGGAGCTTGATGCGTACCCAGTGCGTGAACGGCCCTTGCGACAAATACTCCGGAATGGTGACCGTTAAGTGCTTGCCAGATTTCGCCTTGATCTCGGTCAGGAGAGTCTCTGCCGGATCAGACACTTCCCAGCTGATTCCCGGCATGGAACTGCGAACATCTGTAATCTGGAAGTCGGTCCAGACCTGCGACGACAGTAAAGATGTCAATGTTTCCTTGTGTCCTGGCCGAGCTTGCGGAAAATTAAATCGCGGTGGATTGGCTCCAAATTGGACACGCACATGGCCGCGAATTCGCAGCCCTACAACAGCGTGGTTTGGGTCATTCGTTCTGACGCTCGCTTCTTCGACAAAGACCTCGTCGTTCTTCGACGTTTGCCATCGGACCAAGATCTCGCCCGTTTCTCCCGGCGGAATCGGAACATGAGGCACTTCTCCGACAGTGCAGTGGCACGTTGATTGGCCGAGCTGTAGTTCCAGCGGGGCTGACCCTCGATTCGTGACGCGAAAAACATGTGAACCAAATGTGAACGGATCCATTTCGCCGAAGCTGTGATCGACGCTGGCAAATTCTGCGACTGGCAGGTTTTCAATGGTCGTTTGCGTTTCAGTGTGCGACGGATCGGATGGAAGCGGGGTGGGTTGATCTTCATCTGCGAGCAACTGCGTTGAGTCGGCTCCATCAGTCGAAGCTATCGATTCGAGCGACGTTCGACTGCAACTTGCAAGCAACGACGTGCAGACCAGCAAAGTTGCAGGTAGGTAAGTTGCCTGGGCAACGCGAAATCCTGTTCGTAGTCCCGCCTTTAGGCGGAATCCGGCACGGGACTTACCCACGACTAGCACATGTCTGTCTGGGTGGCCGGGGTCGAGCGTAAGCGAGCCCCCGGAATTCGGTGCTGGGGGCTCGCTTACGCTCGACCGCCAGCCACCCTCAGCCGCCGCGTGAGTTGAAACTCTTGTCATGATCGTTGTTCTTTTCCAGCACATTGTTAGTTCACGAAACATCCACGGGCGAATGCGTTCACCCGTGGATTCATAGTTGACAGTCAGATCAACACAAAGCGGTTTACTCGAAAACTTTGTAGCCGCCCGGGCTGATCAAGAAGACACCGTTAAACATTCGGCCAGCTGGGATCTCGACAGTGTTGTCTCGATATCCGATGGCAGAGTACTGTTCTAGCGTCAGGTTGTTCGGAATTGGAAAACCTGGGTTCAGGTACTTGTCTTGGTTGAGGTCTCTGAAGTTTTGAACACTTCCGTCGGCCATCAAGACGTTGCCCGATCCACCATTTCCACCACCGTGAACGGCAAACCAATCGCGAGTGTCCTGCAAGTACGTTACCGTTGCATCGGTTGGAGGCGGGCAGCTGCCAGCCTGCTCACATGCAGCCTGAACTGAAAGATTGCCAGACTGCTGGATCAGGTTGAGCGTGCTCGATCCCGAATCCCAGTAAGCTGGCCCGTCGTTAAACGCTTCCGTGAGCAGTTCGCCAGCCTTCATGAATTCTCGTTCATCGCCTTTTCCGTTCGAGAACAGATCAGCGCTTCCGTCAGACATCTGTGCACTGTAGTTCAAGTCCAACGCGAGAACCGCTTCGTCAGCATCGCCAGGAGCCGCATCGCCCAACAGACCAACGGTCGACGAAACGACCGGAGAAGTTTCGAGAATTCGACGAGTCAATCCACCGCGAGTCGTGCTGAGACCTTTGAGGCCTTGGCTAGAAGGATTTCCGAAGGCAGTTACCGTCGGTGGGGACGTCGAAGAATCAACGTTCACTTTCGGAGCACTTCTTACCAAGTGCCAGCCTGCAGCGTAGTTCGTATTGTACCCTTGGTCCAGAAACGCCCTGGCGATCAGTCGAGCGCGTTCCTCAGAGTTCGGTGCGGTATTCGCGAACGTTCCACCGCCGCTTCCCGACATTCCAGCCCACTGCGCTGCGCCACAAACACCGTCATTCAGACGCGACAACGGTGCGCCGTCTTTTGAATCGGTGGTGTCTTTACCGATCAAGTCGTTCAGTTTTTCAGAACCACGCAACGGATTCGATGGGCACAACATTTCGCCCGGATTCGCTGCGTTAATGTTTACCAAGTCGGCAACCCAGCCCCATGTGTCCATGCAGCCGTCGCGACGAAAGTCACTCGCACCAGTGCAAAGTCGTTCTTGCGGATCGTTGTCCGCGAAGATGTGCATCCCGATACCGATCTGTCGCAAGTTGTTTTGACAAACCGAAAGACGGGCACTTTCACGTGCACGCGACAACGCGGGCAGCGTGATTGAAACGAGGATCGCGATAATCGCAATCACCACTAATAGCTCAATGAGCGTAAAGCCTTTTCTTTTCATTTCAATGAAAACTCCAAAGTCAAAATAAGCTGCGATGAGGTCGCCACCCAATTACCTCACCTTTTCAAATACCGTTTTTTGTGCTACTTTTTTTGTTCGTTTACTTCTTGGCCTCCCTAATTGTTTTCTCGGTTCAGATCAGATCCCGTGCAGCGATGCCCCGCTGAAGATCTGATCACTGGGGAATTCGATTTTTGGGTTCGACGGGTTGTCAGCCAAAGCTGTGAACCCATTGTTCAAGAAACCATCTTTTGTGGTGTCTTGAAACGTCTGTACGCTGCCGTCCGCCATCAGCACATTGCACGAACGGCGGTGTACGGGCGCGAACAGGCGATAATCTTGCAACGTTTTCTTGTTCCACACGTGCCACCATCCGCTAGGACCCTCGGCCTGAGTCTGCGATGGAAACTGTGGTGCTTCTTGAGTTGTCACGACCGCCGGCCCGTGCGTCATGGAAGCCACGTATTCGGAACCAGCTGGATACTCGGCAGAGATATCGGTCGATAGAGTTCCGACGACTGCCCCATCGCCCAGTAACGGAATGGTCGATGTCGGAATCACACCCGCATCGATATCGCGAAGACGAAGTTGTCCATCCGTAGCACCTCGCGAAGTACGATCAACTGAGCACTTCGGATTCTGACTGCGAAGGTTGCCGCTGCCGTCAATCAACGGCCCACGCCGCACAAACAGCCAGCTAGCGGTGTAGTTTGTGTTGTAGTGATCTTCCAAGACAAGTTCGCGGATGACGCCGACTCGTTCAGGGCTGCCGGGTGCGTAGTTGTTTTCCAAAATCATCCGACATGGATTCGCAATTCGAGTTCCATCCGACTGCGTAGAACCGTGTGACCCTAAGTGATCAACGCACTCGCCGAGCGATGCCGGGGTTTCAGTGAGTAACTGCTCGTAAGCCGAAGAAAGTTGAGCCGTGTTTGCCGAACACAGTAACTGACCGACGGGGATTCCTTGGGCACGCAAGTCGGCTACCCAACCGATTTCAGTCACGGGTCCATCGTTTTTCCAGTCAAAGGCGCCACTGGTCATTGTTCCTCGGTGAGAGTCAGCGTGCACTCCAAAACCGACTCCAAGCTGGCGCAGGTTGCCCATGCACTGGGTTTTGCGGGCCGATGAGCGTGCGACATTAATTGCTGGAAACAGGAGCGAAACAAGCACTGCGATGATCGATATCACGACCAGCAATTCAACCAGCGTGAAACCACAAGCCGTCCGCCCGTTCCGCACTGGGGACGTATGTCTGTCGTCCATGTTTTAGTAAGCTCTCGCAGGGATATGGATGGGAACAAAACTGATTGCCATCTCCGTCCGCTCATCTGCAAAGTATCAACATGAACATGAAGACGTCGTGACAGATTTGTTAATTGCGAGAAAACAAATTGTGATATTCATTCGAAGAAATGATGTTCAAATGAAATCCACGCAAGTGCCACGCGAAGAACGCGTGAAGGCGACACTCCGGCACAATTTCGAACCAACCAACTTTGCGCCGCTTGCCAAGTCGTGTGACGGGCGTCAAAAGCAAACAGTGCTCGTCGTCGGGCTGCATCGATTAACGCGACGCCGCAGGCGAGGCGCGTGTCGTCGCGTTTGACGTTTGGATCGTGATCTGCGTTCTGGTGCGTCCAGCTCAGCTATCTCTGCTTGGTGAGTGAGCAGTGGATGATCAACGTCCTCGCCTGCGGCATCGGGTTAGTCGACAGGCCGTTTCGCGGCGTTCTGTGGGCTGGCGGCTCAACTGCATGACGGCTGAAACTTTGGCAAGCTCATGGCCCCTGAGGGCGATTGTTCGGACTGATTCCACCGACGCCCGTGATGATTTCGACAGTTATTCTCCTTAGGAGGCTTAAAAGCCAACCTGATAACCATGCATTTCAGGCTGAAAACGATGGAATTGATACAAAAATGTCGATTGGCGAATAAAATGAGACTCCTGACTGCTGCAACCGAGACTGACATACTTAGGACTCTAACATTGGCACGACTCCGCAAGAAAAGAAACGCCTTCACAACGGTCAGAATCGAAACATTAGAATCGCGTACGCTACTGCACGGCGGAGGATCGTTGTCGGGTTTCGTGTACGTGGACTCAGATGGCAACGGGACTCGAGATGAAAACGAAGTTGGCATTCCAGGAATCGTCGTTCGATTGACCGATGGAGAAGGCACCGAACGATCCATGCTGACGGACGACCGAGGCTTTTACGATTTCGAAGAACTGGAGGCCGGAGAATACAGCGTTTCGGATCGGCCATCGTCAGCTTTGATTGACGCAGTTGCGACAGCGGCTACTGACGTTGTTCTGGCAGACGACGAAGACTCGGAAGAGAACAACTTCAGCAAGCAGGGGCTTCGCCCAGAGTTTATCAATGTGCTTTGGTTTTTCGCATCGGCGCCGCAGCCTCAGAAAATGCTGCGTGAGACACTCGCCATTGTTGAAGATGCAGCCGGCAATACTTCGATCGCCGAATCGATTCGCGCGGGAGGCAATGAAGTCTCGGATGATCATCAAGACGATCCAGGCGATGCCAACGCAAGTCCCGAAACAGTCGACGATGCGTACACCGTCGAAGAGAACAACGAGCTGAAAGTCGATGTCAATTCCGGAGTGCTGGCGAACGACACCGATCCCGATGGCGATCCACTGACGGCAACTCTGCTCAACCAGGCTACGAACGGTTCGGTGACATTGAGTTCCGATGGTTCGTTCACGTACACGCCGAACGATGATTTTTCTGGTGACGATACGTTCACGTATTCGGCGAGTGACGGCGATGATGCCGAAATTGCAAGTGTCACGATTACGGTGACTCCCGCTGCACCCAACACGTTTACGATTGACGAGAACAGTCCTGCCGGAACGTTTGTTGGACAGGTCGAAGCAGGCAACGATGATTCCGTCTCGTTCGAATTCGATGATCCAAATATTGCCGACACGTTCCAGCTTGATGAGCAGACTGGCGAGTTAACGGTTGCCGATGGCGTCGATTTGGACTTTGAGACGACTTCGAGTTACACGTTCTCGGTCGTCGCAACAAACGGTTCCTCGTCCACTGTGGACGTCATCGTCAACCTGAGAAACGTCAACGAGGCTGGGCCGATTGCCGAAGACGACTCTTATGAGATAAACGAAGATGGTAATCTCAGCGTTCCAGCCACGACTGGTGTGCTCGCCAATGACACCGACAGCGATGGCGATGACCTGACCGCGACGGTAGTGAGCCAGCCGAGCAATGGCATCGTCGTCCTTACCGGAAACGGATCCTTTACGTATGAACCGGACGACAACTTTGCAGGAACGGACCGATTTACCTACAGAGTTACCGACGGAGACTTCTCAGACAACGGCGAAGTCACGATCCAGGTCAACTCGATCAACGATCTGCCGGTCGCCAACGCCGACACGTACGCAGCCAACCAAGGCGTCACGCTAACCGTGACAACTGCAAACGGCGTGCTAGCGAACGATTCCGATGCTGATGGAGAAACTTTGGTCGCGGAAATTTCCGGTCAACCAGCCAACGGAACGGTCGACCTGAGCGACGACGGATCATTTGTATATACACCGAACGCCGAGTTTTCAGGATCGGATTCGTTTACTTATCGAGCCATCGACGGAATCGGCGCGTCAAGCATCGGCACCGTGATGATCAACGTCAATCCGTCAAATCGAGCACCAGTTGCCGTGAACGATGAGTTTTCCGTGGGTGAGAATGCTGTGCTGAGTGTTGCCATACGCCATAGCATACTCGTCAATGATACCGATCCCGATGGTGATACGCTGACTGCCAGCGTCGTTAATCAAACTACGCACGGCATCTTGGTTGTAAATCCAGATGGAACATTCACGTACACGCCAGACGTTGGATTTTCTGGTGATGATTCGTTTACCTATCGAGCCAACGATGGCGAGGCAAGCTCGAACGTGGCGACGGTGAGTATCACTGTGACTCCAACCGGCGAAGGAGAAAACCTCTTCGGCCCAGTAGTTCCCGGCTCGTTCGAAGCTGATGGCTTGATCGGGATTCGTACCGATTTGATTCCCGGCGCTCCTCCAATCACAGCTCCGCACGTTGACGGAGACTTGGACTACAGCGCATATTCCAACCCGCCGACGTACGGTCCTCATCATGGTTTCGATCCGGAAGGCA
>JAGQPC010000342.1 GCA_020426925.1 Planctomycetales bacterium
TCCGAATTAGGTCAGTCGAATTGAACAGCCCGTCGTGATTCACATCGCCAAACAGAAGAATCGGTTCGACGAAGATTGTCACAGTCGAGCTGCTAGACACGCTTTCACCATCGGTTGAGCGATAACTGAACGTGTCGACTCCAGTAAATCCTTGACTTGGAGTGTATAAAAAACTGCCATCCTGATTTAACGCTAGTTGCCCATTCGCCGGCGCCGATTCGCCAACGACGTAAATGGAGTCTCCGTCGTCGTCACTGTCATTGCTCAACAGTCCAAATGTTGTGTCCACAACGAGCTGACTGTCAGCCTGGACGAGATATTGATCTGCTACAGCCGTGGGCGGCGAGTTGCCGGCGTTGGTTGCGATCGTTCGCTGCCACCAATAAGCTCCGATCAATTCTGGCGACAGCGGTGATGTAGAAATTGGAAACACGGGGAACAGCGGTGTTGGATTGAGATAAAACGGAATGGTCGTTGTTGTACCTCCCGGAAAACAGAACACGTCGTCAATGTCACCACATCGGTAGATCGGTTCGTCGAGCGGGTCTATTGGTGAAACGCCGAATGGACCGGACGCCGACTCGCCGAAAAGAGAAAACTGCACATCCGACTGAGGTTCTAGTTCGCCATCAACAGAACCTAGCTGAGCGTCAATTGTGTATTTGCCAGGCTGCAACAGAACACCACTTGGGCTGGTTTGGCGGTTTACAACGCTAGCCAGGTCCACAAACGTTTGTTGCTGATCGTTCGTCAATTGGATCCGTACGAACTCTCCGCTAGAGGCCTCTGAAGTCACGTCCAGCAAGAAGTGGAAAATCTGCGGTTGCGCAACATAGAACTCGTTTAGTGCTTGAGGCGATTCAGACGACAAACGCACATCGTCGATTAACGTTGATAGCTTGAATGGCGACGCAGTAAAACTGATTGTCGCTTTGTAACTTCCGATTCCAAAAGAGCCACTCGAATCGGCGGCAGTGATCGACAGCGTATAGTCTTTGTTGGGCAAGGAGTCGACTTGAACCACTAATTGGCCGTCTCCATTGAGCAAAGTGCTTGCAGAGACCGAGTTCATTTTGTCGTCGTGGATGACCACTTGCGGAATCAGGCCCTCAACGTTCAGTGACGAAATGGCGATGACCATCGTAGCGTCAGCGTCCGGGGTCTGCAGGGTGTAATAATCGGCGTCATGGGAGTTGGTGATCGTACCGAACAGCTCGTACCGCGAATTTCTGGCGTATCCCAGTGCCGTTTCGAGCTTCGTTGCTGACGCAAAATCGTCGTCCGTGTGCCTGTCATCACGCCACAGCGGGTTTTCACCATTTTGGAAGTATCGGCGTAGTTCTGTTGATGTGGCAAATCGGTAGCGAGGCCCCGTCAGCGTGTCGATATCGTCCAGGCTGGCTGCGAAGATATTGTCATACTTCACGATCAACGCATAACCACCGACAGCTCGAGGAGCTGCGTCGGTCGAGTCGACTTGAACAAAGTACTTCTCATCCGATTCGAGTTGAACGGAAATCTCGACGTCGGATGGTTCAATCCCGGATGTGGCTTGTCCGAGCGTGTTGCCGTCCCTGTCAACTACTGAAATCCGTCCGCTCAACGCGCTCAGTTCGCGAGTTCGCAGGATGACTGTTGCGAGACCAGAATAGTCATCGGGAACGTCAAGTTCGTAAACGTCGACGTCGTTCGTGTTTAGATCTCCGAAAGTGATCGATGGCGCCGAACCATCCACATTGTCGTCGAGCGAGACTTTCTGCAACTTTGTCGCACGGTCAATTTCATCGTTGTGCCTGTTGAGTTCATTCGAGTCGGCGAACCGAACTCCAAAGTTTTCTTGAAGTTGAGCGACATCGTCTGTTGTCAGTGCCACGTTGGGCGACGCACCGTGAACGTGCATTGGAGACATAGGATCTTCGCTGTGCTCCAGGCCAAATACGTGTCCGGCCTCATGCAAAGCTATCGAGAACAGTTGATCGACGTTCGAAAAATCAAATTCTGTGTTGAAGATCACGTCTCCAGCCCACGTACCTGAAACGATCGCATCGTTTGGAATTGAGATTGCGGCAACGTCATTCGAAAGCGGCGCTGCTCCGATGCGAACATCGCCAAAGCGTGAATCGAGTCGACGCTGTCCGGACGCGCCAAACGGGTCGCCGGAATCACCAACGACACCGACATCACCGTTTGTGTGCATCGACCACGTTTGAAATGCGTCGACGATCGCGTTCTGCCAAACCTGCTCAGCACCAAGATGCGACAAAGTTGAGAACAGCGAACTTTCATGACCTGCGACGTCAGTTTTGTCCGGCGCGAAACTTAAGGTGAGATAAGCCGCATCACCCGTTAGCAGTCCATCGACTGAGAGTAGATTCCGGGTCTCGAGATGCTGGAATGACAACGATCGCCTTGTGCCACAAGATCGCGGGATCTTGCCGCGATGGTTTCTCCGATGTGAAATGGATCGCATCTATTCTGCCTCACTCGTTGCGGTGTGGTCTGCAGCCAAGGCGCGAAAGTCGGCGAGGTCTTTAATGTTTTCGAAGTCGGGATCGTGACTTATCTTCGATCGCCAGCTCGGATCCAAGCTGATTGCTTGACGCAGCAATTCGATTGCTTGTGAATCGTACGATTCCCCGTGGATCGACAAGAGCGAGTAGATGCAGGCGACATGAACGAGGTTACGCGCATCTTTTTTCTGCATCAGTGCTGTTGCTGCATCATCTGCTGCATCGTCGGTTCTCCCTGTGCGTGCGCACAATACACCACGGCTGGCAATGATTTCTGTGTCCTGCGGGCGAAGCTCGATGATCCGATCCAAATAGGCTATCGCTTCCGGTGTTTTGTCGAGATACTCCGAAGCGATGTAGGCCGCATTTCGCAAAGCCGTGTACGACGATGGCTCAAATTTAAGTACGAGTTTAAGACACTCATACGCCTTTGCCGGATCGTCGCGTAGGATCGACATTCCCAACAACAACCACCCTTGGCCTCCAACGGGCGTCGATTGTTTCGCTCTGGCTTCGTCGTCGATTGCGTGTTGTGTATCGCCAAGCGACCTAAAAATGCGAGCGCGATGAAACAATCCACGCGTGTCGTCCGGATAGTCGGCAAGCACAGAATTCAGATCTTCTAGTGCAAGTTCATGTTGCTGCTGTGCTTCATAAGCGATGGCTCGATTGATGAGGGCGGCCCGCATGTTCGGTGACAGCGCAAGAACGTGCGTGAATTCTTCAATCGCGTTTTCGAACTCGTCCAGCTTCAAAAAACAGAGACCACGACTGAACCACGCATACGGTGAATCAGGCAGCAGCGCCTGGCATTGCGTAAAGTCATAAGAAGCGGACCGATACTCCTCTTGAGCCGCCTTTGAATTTCCGCGAGCGAATAAAGCTCGATAGTCGTTTGGATCGTGAGACAAAACCGGATCGAAGCAACGGATGGACTCTTCGAGCTGTCCCTGTCGGTAGGCCTCGACGCCCGCTGCGAACGTGTCGAACGAACTGTCGTTGTGATACGCCAACGCGTCTTCGCGAACGGCCGCGGCCTCGTCTGTCCTTCCAAGTGCCAAAAGCAACCGCGATTGCTGGGCTAGGAGTCCTGATGTTGGCTTCACACGTGCCATCGCGCGTTGGTTGATTTCCAGAGCGTTCGCGAGGTGTCGCTCACTCGAAGTCGATTCGTTTGCTTGTTCGCCGAGAAGGAACATGGCGTCGCTGCACAAATACGACAACTCCACGAATTGTTCGGCAACTTCGCGCTTTGGTGATGAACCGATATGTGATTCCAACCAGAGTTCAGCGAGATTGGATTCAAATCGACTCAGCAGTTGGCATGCCGTATCCAGTCGATCTTGATCGATCGTTCCGTTGACCTCGAGCAATCCGATCGAGGCGTCGTTGCAAGCCTGAGTGAATTCGATGAACGCCGCGTGAGCGATTTGTCGTTGTTGGCTTTTATAGGAAAGATGCCACGCCGACAGTACTGCGGTTAGGATGACAATCGCAGCTGTCGCAATGATGGACGAAGAGGAAAGACGAGGATGCCGTCGCGACCATTTAGACACGCGTTCGCGAACTGACGTATTCGGCGCGAATTGCAATGGGCGGTGGCTAAGCTGGCGTTTCAGATCTGTTTCAAGTTCCGCAGCCGACTGGTACCGGTTTGCGGGGTCTGGGGCAAGGCACTTTCCAACGATTGACCGAATGGACGGCGACAGGCTCGGTGACATTCGCCATTTTACATCCAGCGCCCGACGGTCGTTGATCATTACTCGACAGATGTCTTCAAGCTCACCGTTGCGATCCGGAAATGGACGTTGGCCCGTTAGCAGTTCGTAAAGGATCACACCTGTCGCGAAAATGTCGCTGCGGCCGTCTACCGTTCCTTTTCCGAGCATCGCTTCAATGTGTTCGGACGCCATGTACGGCAGCGTACCACCCACTGACGTTAGCGTACCTCCCGACGTCGGCGCGTCAGATAAATTGAAGTCCAGCAGCATCGGCCGACCGTCATCGCTCAACAAGATGTTTGCTGGCTTTAAATCGCGATGGATGATTCCGCACGCATGAGCATGGCTGATGCCCTCAGCGATTTGGCTGGTGATCCATATGCACGCATCAACGAAGTTGTAGCCCAGAAACGGCGACGCTGCCGTCGATGTTCCAGTCGCAGCAGACGTGTCGATTTGTCGAGTGCAAACATACTTCGTTAGAGTTTCGTCTTGCCGATTGGAGATCGTTTTGATGAACGCCTCCGCGGATTCTGGCATGGAGCCCTCATCGCGCGACGACCGAAATACATTGTGAATTACGTCCGCCAATGTCGTGCATCCTAGTAGCGGCATGCAAACGCACTGCAGATTGTCCGTTCTGTGGACGGAATAGATCGGAACGATGTTCGAATGTTGCATTCGTGCCATCGTGTCAGATTCGTTCCAGCGAGTGGACGACACTTTGACAACGACCATCCGATTCGCCAGCGAATCTTGCTGCGCCAAGTAAACTTGCGCGAATGTTCCCTTTCCCAGAACTGAAATCAGTTTGAAACCGCAGATCTCGTCTCCTGGCAACGGGTATTCAACTATTTGCCTGCTGTCTGAGCCGACGGCAGCTTGAGAAGCGTGAATTTCAGGCCACATGCTTGTGTCGATTTGAAACCGGTCGCCGTAAACTGATTTAGGGAACTGTTCTCCCGAAGCACGGCGAAGTCTGAACTCTTCAAAGGCCAATTGATTCAGATGAGTTTTCGTCGACAAGATGTGTGGATGCCGAGCAATATAGTAGTCAACATTTTCACGGCGACCTTCCGATACGCGGTACTCAAGATCGACTCGCAAAAGTTCGGTAGCATACGCACCAAAATGGGCGTGCGTTGCTTCTGGGAAAAAGTCACCGACGTCGACGCTTGAATCTTGCGATCTTTGTTTCTCGAATGTTTCGAGAATGCCCTCCAGTTCTTGGTTCAATCCAGCATTCATCGATCAGGCGTCCTCCTCGTCATTGATTCTGCCCGACAGTTCCTCCTTGAATCCCTTAATTACTCTTTCGACGGACCGCTTTGACCTACTTACCAGTAGAGTCGGCAATCTCTTCGACAGTACATCCGTCGATTCGTAATTCAATCATTTGCCGTTGAGACTCCGGCATCGACTGGAGGATATCTTCGATGACCATCTGCAAAATCGTGAGCGGTGTCGGATCGCTTTTGACCAACTCGTCTTCGACACTATCAAACCCGTGCAGGCTAAGTGTGTTGGAGGCGTCGCGTTTCTTAGCTCGGTGTCGAATGGCGGACCTTCGAACCTTGTTCAGCGCGAGCACCAGCAGCAATCGCCACAATTCGCCACCTTCGGGCACGTTGTAAGTTCCCGTCGATGCTCTTCGAAAAAACGACCGGAAGACGGATTGGACGATGTCTTCTGGGTCAAACCGAGAAGTTAACTCTTTCGCAGTATTTGCTTTGGCTAGAGCAATCAGCCGTTGTGAATATCGTACGTATAACTGGGTCGCAGCATCCTGCTCGCCGTCCTTGATTCTGCGCAGGAGCGAACCGTCTGATCTTGACATGTCAGAATCTTCTGAGGAAAGCCTGTTCAAATCTGTCGTTCCTATCAGCCGTATCCTGCAGCTAGAGCACAACTACCTCACGTACTCCGCCAGCCATTTGTTGATTTTACGAATAAATAAGAATAATCAACTAATCAATTTGGTTTGCGATCTGACGGCGAATTTGCATACCTGCGTCAAGATTTGGAAGCTTGCCGTTGTTGCAATTTCGAGCTTTAGGCAAAAGGTGCGGCCATTCTACGAAATAGAGTGCCGCCATCGAATAATTGCCGCGTTTACGAGGTACTTGGTACCGCTCGACCAATGACTGCCTGATTCTCACTGCGAGTTCTTTTGTGTGGCGGCATTCACTGTGCAAACAGACTCTAGCCATCTGAACCCATTTAGCACAGGACAGTGAACCGACCATGAACATGCGTTTGCTTATTATTTTCCAGTTTGTTTTCGTCAGCCTGTCGCTGACGGGCTGCGGTAAGACTCCTGTTGATAAGCTCATTTCCCGGCTGGAGGGAACGGACGCGGAATCGCAGTACGAAGCGGCCAAGGCGTTGGAAGAGTACGGTGCCGAAGGCGAACCCGCCGTGCCCGCTCTCGCAAAGATGCTTCAGCACGACGAGCCAAAGCTTAGGTACCGTGCCGCAAAAGCAATTTCCAAAATTGAGGCCGGGATCTCTGGGGTTTCGGATGAGCTTGCCGAAGCGTTAAAAGATGAGAACGCTGATGTCCGTTACTACGCCGCAAAGTCGCTGAGCAAGTGCAGCTCCCATTCAAAAACAACGATTGCAAAGCTGGCGAATGCTTCGGAGAAGATTGACGAAGCAGCAAAAGTTTATGTCGCCAAGGCATTGTGCGAATGCGAAGAGCCCGGTTCGGATATCACTGACAACGTCAGAGCATTGTTAAAGGACTCGAACGGTGACGTGCAGTATTACGCGATTCTGACTCTGTCGCACATTGGTCCAAAAGCACGAATCTCCTTGCCCGAATTGCGTGAGATCCTGAAGTCCAACGATCCTCGGCTCAAGTCGGCTGCTGAGTTGGCGATTCAGCGAATCGGTGGTTCGAGTTAACGATAAATTGGAGTTTCGAAATGGCGTCGACGCCCAAGGTCGGTTACTGCTTGAAAGTGTTTCCGCGTTTTTCGCAGACGTTCGTGTTGAATGAACTGCTCGCTCATCAGTCGGCCGGTGCGCCCGTTGAGATCTTTTCAATACGTCGGCCAAACGATGCAAGGTATCATCGAAGGTTGAGCGACCTACACTCGGACGTGAGCTACCTGGATCCCGTCGCATACGACGCAGGGGCGTTTTGGGATTCGTTCCTGACGGCGGCTCAATCAAACTCATCCTTGTGGAATATCATTGAATCCGAAGATTCCATATCACACCAAGTCATCGCGAATGGTGTTGATCTGGCCGCTCGCCTCAAATATCGCGGAATCGATCATTTGCACGCGCACTTTGGCAATGTTGCTGCGGAGGTAGCGCGAATCGCGGCGAAGATTGTTGGAATCACGTACTCGATGACACTTCATGCTCGCGACATTTATCACCGGGACGTGAACAAAACGCTGCTGGAAAAGAAAATCCGCGATGCGTCGTTCGTTGCGACTGTCAGCCAGTTTAACGTCGATCATTTGGCCAAGGCGTTTCCTGAACACAAACACAAGATTGAACTCGTATACAACGGATTGGACCTTCACGAACTTCATTCTCAATCGACTGATTCGAATCCTAGCACTAACAATACTCCGTTGATCCTCGGGGTCGGTCGCCTAGTTGAAAAGAAAGGCTTTCAGTACCTGATCGAAAGCTGTGAGCTGTTGAAGGCTTCGGGCAAACGTTTTCGATGTGAAATCATCGGTTCAGGACCACTAGAAAACGAATTGCGAGCGGAAATTACTCGCCGCAATTTGCGCGAACACGTTGTGCTTTCCGGTTCTCTGACGAATGAAAACGTGCTGCGGAAAATTCAATCTGCCGATGTCGTCGTGTTGCCGTGCGTCATTGCCGATGACGGAGATCGCGATGGCCTTCCGACAGTAATGCTCGAAGCAATGGCGCTCGAGACTCCATGCATCGCAACCGATGTTACGGGAATTCCGGAGGTTCTAGTTGATGAACGTACTGGCCTTTCCGTTCCGCAACGAGACGCCGCGCAATTGGCTCGCAGCTGCGACAGCATTCTGAATGATTCGACTCTGGGGCGGAAATTGGCTGCCAACGCTTCGGCGGTTGTGACTGAGTTCTTCGATTTGCACCGCAACTGCAGTGGCTTAAGAACTTTGTTTCGAGAAGCCACAGCGCAGCGACGTAACTCCAACAATTCGGTCAGGTCATGAATTCTCGAGTGTTGTTCTTACTATCTGTGCGTCGTGGGTTTGGGCACTTCATGCGGTGTTCGAACATTGCTGATGCGATCTTTGCAACGAAACCAAATGCGGAAGTCGTGTTTTGTCTACGCGGAATGATACCGACTGACTTCGTTGACTCGCGAATCAAATATTTCAGCAGTCCCGATCGCTTCGACGCCGCACTGATTGACCAGCTCTTGCGGCGTTTCCGGCCGGAGTTGGTCGTGTTCGACACGATGTTGCCGGAACCGAATGTTATTCCGCTACTCGACTCCGTGAAGTCGGTATACATCATGCGAAAATGTCAACGCGACAAACAGCTCGACATTCTCAATTCGACGACCGTTCGAACCTTTGATTCGATTGTTTGTCCGCACGCTTCCACAGAATTTGGATTCAAAATTCCTGACGACGTTTTGGTGAAAACGACTTTTGTCGGACCAATTGTTCGTGAGCCAAAACCCGCAGAGACTCTTGCACTG
>JAGQPC010000343.1 GCA_020426925.1 Planctomycetales bacterium
GCGATGCGGCGGATTCTGATCGAAAGCGTTCGGCAAAAGAACGCTCAAAAACGGGGCGGAGATTTCCAACGGATTCAGCTAGACGCGGTTGATCCCGAAAGCCGAAGTCGCGACGACAAGTTGCTGGCTTTGGATAGTGCCCTGGACCGACTGGAGCAAATCGATGCGTCGAAGGCACAACTCGTCAAACTTCGCTTCTTTTCCGGCTTGACCATCGTCGAGGCAGCTCAGGCGATGGGGATTTCCCTCGCCACCGCTGAACGATCCTGGGCCTTCAGTCGAGCTTGGTTGCAGACCGCTATGCGCGCGGAATGATTCAGCGTGTTGACACGTGTTTCTCTCTGAAATTGCCTCTCTTTTGATGATTCGGAATTCTTTTCGAAAAAGGTGAGGGGTTCCGTCACGACTTTTTCGCATGTAGCTACAACGGCATATACGACTGATTTCGCCGTAGACAAGAGTTTAACAATTTAGCCCGTTGGGTGAGGTAATTAAAAATGCAAGCAACAATAATGAAGCGTTTTTCAGTCTTTGCCGCAATCGTCGTGGCAGGTTCAACGTGTTGTGTTCCGCCGCGCGGTGCCGTCGCTGGAACGGTTGTGTCTCCTAACGCATACGAAAATACCGAGGGGCGGGGCGAGTCGAACCCGGCCTGGCCGTTAAGCGCCAAGGCGCAAAGCATTTTTCATCGTTCCGAATTCACCAACATGCCCACAGGCGGGGCGATGCTGACGTCAATGAACTTGCGCCCCAACGGTGGAGGATTCACAGACGGCGAACTTGGGTTTGAACGATACGTACTTGCGTTCGGGGTAACGTCGGTCGATCCGGAAGATATGTCTACCGTATTCGAGGTAAATTTATTGTCCGCTTCTCCGACAACCGTTGTCTACGATGATCAATGGCTTGTTGAAATCGTCAATCCCGACCCGCCCGGACGAGACACTCGGCCATTCGACTTTCGGGCCGAACTGGAAACGCCGTTTTTCTACAATCCTGAGGACGGAAATCTGTTTGTGGAATGGTTCTTCGAAAGACCTCTAATAACAGGTGAGGTCAGACAATTCGATCTAGACTATCGATCAGCGGCTCAAACGACAATCTGGGCTGGCAACCCTGCCGACGCCGCTGGTTGCTGTGGAGGCTTCAGTGTCGTGACCGAATTCACTTTTGCGGCCCCTGGTGATTTTGATGGGAACGATGTCCTTGACGCAAACGACATCGATCGGCTGTCGGCGGCAATCAGGGAAATGTCCGAAGAGGCAGTCTATGACGTCAATCGAGACGGAAACATAGATCCACTGGACCACGGTTCTTGGGTCAAGGATTTGAAAAACACCTGGTTCGGTGATGCGAATCTCGACGGAGAATTCAACAGCAGCGACTTTGTCCAGGTGTTCCAAGCTGGTCATTACGAAACTGGACAAGCGGCTGTTTGGAGCGAGGGCGACTGGAACGGGGACGGCATCTTTTCAAGCGTCGACTTTGTCAAGGCCTTTCTAGCTGGCGGTTATGAACAGGGGCAGCGAGATGCCATAAACGCTGTCCCCGAACCGACCAGCATGACGATCACGGCCATCTCGCTTTTCTTTCTGTCTATCTTCACCCGCAGAGCTCAGGAATTGTGAGCGATTTCAATGGCGACCTTTGTTGGTGAAAAAGCTTCAACAAGAATTTCGAAAGTTTGGTCCATCATGAATCCGGATATGCATCGTACGTTTTCACCTGATCGTCAGAACAGTTTCGTCATTTGCATTATCGCAGGTATTGTCGCAACGTGCTTTTCCTTGAATGCGGCAGCACAGGAATTCTTCCATCACGACCGTTTTCTCAATGGTGAACTACAAGGAAACTGGGGCCGTCAGTTAGGCAACGGGAACATCGATTCGACGCCCGGTGAATTTGTCCTTCACGATCCGAACGATGTGTCGGCGTGGTGGCTAACTCGAATTGACGGTGAACGAGTCGACAGAAGGTCAGAATGGTCGTTTCGAGCGCGAGTGACATTGGACGAGATTGTCGGTCGCGACAATGTGTTTTTCGCTGTGGGAACGTCGCTCTACCACCATGCAGGGATCCGGGAAACAATCGACGGCGACAACTTCCTACGAGCCGGAATCTGCAACGGCGACGTTTGTGAGACACCGAACATCGAGGTGCCTTATTCATATTTGGGCGAGGAGGTTCTTGTGCAATACGATGGGTTCGGGGACGAAATCATTGGCACCGTGTGGAAGGATGGAAATTCCGATTCACAAGTGCAGGTGGAACACTTTTTTCCTCTTTCCGACACCTTCCCCGCCATCGCATTGGCGAATGGATCGGCCACGATTCACGAACTTTGGATTTCGTCCGAACCGATTCCGATCAGCTTCCTGTCTGGCGACTTCGACGGCAACGGAAATTTGGACGCCGCAGACATCGATGCGTTGCTCGGCGCAGCCGATGGTCAGGACACACGGTTCGACGTGACGGGAGACGACGTAGTCGACATGACCGATCACAGAACTTGGGTCAAAGACCGAAAAAACACCTGGTATGGCGACGCGAACCTCGATGGCGAGTTTAACAGCAGCGATCTCGTTGCGGTTTTTCAGGCTGGTCACTACGAAGACGGCATCGCGATGAACTCGGGTTGGGCAAACGGCGACTGGAACGGCGATGGCTATTTTGATTCCGGCGATCTTGTGGTCGCGTTTCAAGATGGCGGTTTTGAACTGGGGCAGCGAACCCGACGGACGGTTGCGGTGCCGGAGCCGATGAATAGTGTCAGGCTTGTTGTGATACTTGGTCTTGTTGCGTTGAAGCGTCGACGTTTGACTCGCACACTCGATGTGGGGTGCCAATCTTGTGCCCGTGCTTGTAGAGCGTGACTGAAGGGCAAGCGTCAGTCCACACGATAGGAACAACGATAATGATTCGTTCAAAAGAAAAGTTAGCCTTAGCCATTGGTTTAGTAATCCCAAATCTTGTATTCGCTCAGTTCGAAAGCGACATTCACGCGTGGGTCACCCAGGATGCAAGGAATCCGCCGCCAAAGGAATCCGTTTTGTTCATAGGTGATTCAACGATTCGAGCTTGGGAATCACTTACTCGGGACTTCAATGACTACAACATCATCCAGCGCGGCTTTGGGAGTGCGGCAGTGAGCGATCTTGTTCGATACATCGATGAGATTATTCTATCCTATGACCCTAGCGCAATTGTTGTTTCCAATCGATCGAGTATTTCACGAAACGATCTTGCGGCGCAACAACATGTTGATTTCTTTGAATTGATACACGCAAGGCAGCGCCAAGACCGTCCACCAATTCCGATTTTCTACGTTAGCGAGTTTCCTCGACTGACAACGCTGACTAGTCGTTGGCCGAACGAAGATGAACCGCGAAATGCGATTCTGAAAGAATATGCAAACGCGACTGAAAACGTTTATTTCATCGACACGGCCACGCGGATGTGGGAAAGCGCCGAGATTCCAGGAGGCGCGCCTAGCGAATTTCTTTTTGCGACAGACAGACACCATCACAATGAACAAGGCTATGAGTATTGGCACGTTCCGATTCAGGAAGCGGTTGAGTCGATTGTGACTCCCAACAAAGTGTTCGAACTGAATGCAGAACGACCAATTGACGACGACCGGATTCTGGTTGACTTTGGCCGCGTCGCCACGGATAGTCCGGACGGTAACGGAAATCACTGGAACAGTTGGCACACCGATAGCAGCAGCTCCATTCTTGCGGGGCAGTCACTTGGCAACTTGGTCACCACTGATGGCCGAGAATCCGGTGTCGACTTAATCATCACTGGTGAATTTGATGCCCTTGACTCGCGAGCTTCCGGGCTACTTGAACCAGATGCGGAATTGTTGGGAGACTTTGCGATCGAATCTGCCACTCAAGACGCCTTTGCTCGCGGTTCGCTTGCTACTTCAATTGGAGTCCCCAATGCAGGGTTTATGTTGGACGGTCTTGATCCTGCGGCTGAATACGATTTGCGTTTCTTCGGAACATTACGCTCAAGTCGGAATCGTACAGCTCGCTATAGCGTCGTCGGCGCGGGGGATCCTATTGTGAAAGACTTCTTGCTGGCAACGTCCGATAGCGGACAGAACACGAACACGATTCTTGAATATCCACGCATTCAACCCGATCGATATGGGCAGATCTTCGTCGACCTTCAAGCCGTCGACGGCCGCCACGACGGATATCTCAATATCATGGAACTGCGAGTGACTACGAGTCTGTTGATTGGCGACTTCGATGGCGACAACACGCTAACAACGGCCGACATTGACATGCTAGCCAACGCGATTCGCAATGGTTCGAACGACACCCGATTCGATTTGGACGATGATGCGGCAGTTGATCAAGCGGACCATCGACGTTGGGTGACGGAACTCAAACAAACCTGGTACGGCGATGCCAACCTCGACGGCGAATTCAACAGCGGTGATCTCGTCAGCGTTTTCCAGGCTGGTCAACACGAAGACGGAATCGCGATGAACTCCGGTTGGGCAGACGGCGACTGGAACGGGGACGGCGAATTTGATACGAGCGATTTCGTCTTGGCCTTGCAAGACGGCGGTTATGAACAAGGTCTACGGCCTTTGGCCGTCGCGGTTCCGGAACCAGCGTCCAACATGGCTTTTTGGTGTAGTCTCGGGTTGTTATTCGTACGGCGACGGCCGTCGTTTTGCAAACCCAAGGAATAGTC
>JAGQPC010000344.1 GCA_020426925.1 Planctomycetales bacterium
CACCGTTTCGCAGTCGGCGGTCGGCACGCTCGACAGTCATTTCGATATCTTGCGGATAACGGTTTACGCCGCGAACGATAATCAGATCCTTCAGCCGCCCGGTAACGAACAGTTCACCTCGATGGAAGAACCCCAGATCACCGGAACGCAGATAACTCGTCTGGTCATCGCTGTCTGCCAGTTTTCCGTGAAAAGTTTCCGCAGTCACGTCGGGCTTGTTCCAGTATCCTTGGCCGACACTAGCACTTGAAATCCAGATTTCACCGACTCGATCGTGAGGCACTTTTGTTAGTGTGTCCGGATCGACGACAAGGACGTCCTCATTAGGCAGAATCTGCCCACTTCCAACAACAAATCGGCCGCGGTCTCCGTCTGGCGCCGCCGCAATGACTTTTCCTTCATCAAGCGCGCTCCCGTCGAAACATCGCACGACAGGTTTTTCCGCGCGGACTCCGCCGGTCACGATCAATGTTGTCTCCGCCATTCCGTAGCACGGATAGAACGCTTCGGGCCGGAAGCCGCACTGAGCGAACTTTTCGGCAAACTTCTCCAGCGTCCTGCGCCGAACCGGTTCCGCTCCGTTAAACGCAAGACCCCAAGTGCTCAGGTCGATTTCATCGAGATCTTTTTCGTCGATCTTTTTCGTGCAAAGGTCGTATGCAAAGTTCGGTCCCCCGCTGATCGTGACTTTGTAGCGACTAATTGCTTTCAGCCAGCGAATCGGTTTCTGCAAAAACAACATGGGTGACATTAAGTACGTCGGTCGCCCAATGAACATGGGGTTAAGAAGCCCACCGACCAACCCCATGTCGTGATAAGTCGGCAACCACGACAGGCCAGTTACGTCTCGACCAGTCTCAAAAGAACAAGTGATTTTCTTGCAGTTGTCGATAATGTTTCCGTGGGAAAGCACCACTCCTTTCGGCGATCCGGTCGATCCTGACGTGTATTGCAAAAACGCTATGTCGTTTGGATCGTTCGTGTGCTGTGCGTATTCCGACGCAGCTGCCGAATCGATTGTATCGGTCGCAATCCACTCCAGCTTGTCGCCGTTTTCCGCCGCGGCATCGATCGAATCGCGAGATCGATCCAAAATAGACGAGACCGTTAATGCGGCGACCGATTGGGAATCGTCGGCAATTGATTCGATCCGCAGTTTGTTTCGATTGCGTCGAGGAGGATACGCTGGAACAGCGACAACGCCCGCGTACATGCATCCGAAAAAGCTTTCGACGAATTCCGGTCCCGGCGGAAACAGCAGCATCGCTTGCTTGCCGGTTAAGCCTCGCTGCTGCAACGTCGCCGCAATCGCGGACGCGCGACGATCCAGGTCCTCAAACGTCATCCGAATGTCGTCGTTTTCACCGTCTGTCAAGAACGCGCATGCAAGTTCGTCAGGTGTATGCTCGACCCAATAGCGAAGATGGCATGGAAGCGATGTGAATGGCGGATCAAATGGAGCAAAAAGTTGTTCAAGACTCACCGTTGAAGATACTCCAGCAATAGCCGTGGCGGATTCAGTTACGCGTCAATCGGGTTCGCCAATTCGATGCAACCTTCCAACGACCACTAACGGCACGACCGCAAAAGAATCCTAAGCTGCCTGATGAGATTCAACAGAAACAATCGATCGCAGATTTAGCAGCTTTGCTCTCAAACGCTATTGGTCGAAATTTCGATGGAAAGGGCCTAAACGACAGCCAGCGTAGCATGATCGCTTTAGCTGATCAAACGGCCTATTCGTCGCGCTGAATGGATTTAAACACTTAACGCGTCACATCCGAACCGTCAGGTTGCGCGACCAGAACAGGTTCTCTGAATACCCCAACCAATACTGCTGGTTTATTACGAGCATCGGCCACAAGAGCGAGCGTGGCGGGAAAGATGTTTCGATCCGTTATCTTGAAAAAAATGGCGGGAGTGCATGGGAATCGAACCCACCGACCGCATGCTTTACATACGACCCAACGGTTTTGAAGACCGCGGCCACCACCAGGTGTGCAAGCACTCCCGACCCTTGTTTTTACGGGCCATTCCACACTCGTCAAAACGGTGTAGTGTTCGACTACACCACAGCCTACTCCTTGGACCATCATCACCGGCCGCGCGGAGCAAACAAGAACGACTTGGCGTTATTGCAAAAGTTTCAAGTCACGCCGAAAACCAGTCTACGTGCACACGCGACTGAGGGCAACTTCCCAGGCAATGCCACAACCAGCCAATACGCCAAAAAGGTTAACGGCAAACTTCACTGGGTCGGAACAAAGAAATCTCGTCTAGAAGCTTTATCGTCGCGATCCGTTTAGGCGTGCCAAAGATATCGAATCGTCCGCCAGCTCGTTGATATAGAACTCCAAAAAGGCGTATCCCTCGTGGCGGTCATCAGGCGATGCTCCTTTCGGGACGATTGTCGCAGCGTCGGACGGATTAGCAGGATCCATATTATGCAGATTCTCCCAATCATCTGGCAGGCCGTCGCCGTCAGTGTCTGCGCGGGCTTGTCCCGGCGTAAGGCCTTCGAGAAACCATTCGTCGGCCGGTTCTAGCGGCGCGTTGCGACCCCAATTGCCGGTTTTGGTGTTGATTTCGTCGTGCGATCGCGAGGCCAACAGCCGACTGAGGCGAGCACCAGCTCGAAAGCCGCTTTTGCATTGACGAGTTTGATCTCTGGGGTTGCCGCGGGAGTGTCTAATTCTTGACCGTTGTTGTTGAATTGAACCCATCTCGGCGCAGATTCTCGTCCGCCCCATGTCCAATGTCGAGGATGATCCTGATAGCCCCAGTCCTCGAAGTAGTTGTCGCGAACGTAATAGCTCATGCGCGGCGACAGAGCATATGGATAGATCCGCCCCTGCGTCTGCGGTCCGCGTCGATAGTAGTTGTGGTAGAGATTGACGGAGCTTTTTGCACGCTCGCCGTGGCCATCATCAGTGTAGCCGCCTCGGCAGTTGTAGATCACGTTGTTGCAGAAATCGCACGCGGCTTGTTCGCGATATGGTGCCAAGCAAGGAACGCGGCGCGAATGATGTGCCCAAAGGTTATGGTGCAGCGAAACAGCGCCACTATCTTCCGCGGCAGAAATCAGCCCGTAGTTGTGCGCACCCTTGCTGTGGCCCTTATCGTCGGACTCCTCGATCGAACACCATTGCACCGTCACATCGTGTGAGTGATACAAATCGATCGTCTCGTCGTTTCCCCAACTCAGCGACAAATGATCGAGAATAATATGGTGCGTGCCAGACCTGTGTGCGTCGAGCCCGCCAAGTTGAATGCAGTCGCCGCCAACGCCAGTGGCACGCCGAGGCCGAACGCGGCAACAGATTAAACTGTCGTTGACCGTACCAATCGCTGTAGCGCCAAACGTCCATCGAGTGCCGACCCCAACGCTCGACATATTGTGGACTCATCAGCAAATCATCCACGGCGCGATCATAAGCTTCGTCTGAAGGATCGGCCAGAAATGCATCAAGTTATCGAGTGTCGGAGGACACCGGTCAGATCGAGATATACGCGTCTGAGTAACCGAGACTTGTCCATCGGAGGACTGGCCTGCAAGCCATATTCGTGACGCTTTACCGCCACGAACGAATCGATCGGATTTCGAATCGAGGACGGATCGCGAACGATCGGCACGCTTTGTTGCTGAGGAGGCCGATAGGGCCAGTGCTCTCGCGGGTCCAAAACCTCTTCGTCAGCAGGGTGAGACGCTCCGAGTTTAATCCAGTTTCTTATTACCTCGATTTCCTTTTGCGGAACGGCCGCTCCTTCGCCTTTGTCAGCGTCATCGGCATATGGAAACAAAATGCAACCGACAAAAAGCAAGCGACCTGTAGGACGGCAGATTCTCGGTCAGAGCGGGAAATCTCCAGCGTGGAACAGCTCAAGTTTAGCACTGTTCCCGGATGAATTCATTGCCGGTTTACGAACAGCAGCTGCGATGTTGCTGCCAGAATAGACTCCATCTTGTGATATTAACGGACAGTGCGTTGGCAGGGATGCTCGCGTGGCGTTAGCTGTTCTACAGTCAGAAAGCTCTGTTAATCTTTGCTTAGATGTGATCAACTTGTCTGCAATCGAAACGTTCCACTGCCTTCAGATCAGCGTTTTCGATTAACCACCTTTAAAATCCAGCTTGTCATGCAGGTCACGCAATGTTTCAGCATTCACTTCGCTGCGGCTCAAGTCGTTCTGTAACTTTTCTCGGTTTCGCTTTCATCCTTTTCCTGAATGCGTGCGTTCTTTCGCAGGGGCCGGCAAAAGCAGAGATCGTTACGTTTACGACTCAGCAAGATCATCAAAACATGATGAAGCAACTGGGGATCACGGAATTGCGTCCCGGTCCGAGCGGAAATCCAAACAATCCGAACGCAGCGAATACGGATGAAGCAAAAGCGAATCCGTATCCCGATTTGCCTGCACTGATGACGATGAAGGACGGGACTGAAGTAACGACACCAGAGCAGTGGTGGAGTCAGCGCCGACCTGAAATCGTGGAAGATTTCGAGCGAGAAGTGATCGGCCGAATTCCTGATGGCGTTCCTGCTGTGCAGTGGGAAGTGCTGAAGACGATCGAAAAGAAACTGGGCAAAACGGAGGTCATCGAGAAACGACTTGCAGGACGGGTCGACAACTCTGCGTGCCCCGAGATTGAAGTAAGCATTTTGATGGCGGTCGTGACTCCTAAGGCTGCCGAACGTCCCGTTCCCGTGCTGATGATGTTCGGCTTTACATCGTTTGGTCCTGACGGCGAAGACCTGAACTTTGGCAATCGATTTGGAGGCTTCGGTCAGCGTCCCGGTGGTCCTCCGCCTAAGACTCAGCAATTGGTCGAGGCCGGATGGGGTTACGCGTCGATCAGTGCAAGCAGCATTCAAGACGACTCGGGAGGCGAACAGCAACGACGGTTTGGTCCTCCACGTCCTGAAGGGCAAACCGGCGGCGGGCTCACACGAGGAATCATCGGGCTGACCAACAAAGGGCAACCGCGCACACCAGATCAATGGGGTTCGTTGCGAGCGTGGGGTTGGGGGGCTTCGCGAGGCCTTGACTATCTGGAAACCGACGCGGCGGTCGACGCGAACCGAGTCGGCATCGACGGCGTTTCGCGATACGGAAAAGCGGCGTTGGTGACGATGGCGTTTGATCAGCGTTTTGCCATGGTGCTGGTCGGCTCGTCTGGCGAAGGCGGCGCCAGCCTTTACCGCCGCAACTTCGGCGAGATGGTCGAGAACCTGACGGGGTCGGGTGAGTACCACTGGATGGCCGGGAACTTCCTGAAGTACGGCACCGCGGAATCTTCATTCGGCTCGATGAACGCCAACGACCTTCCGGTTGATGCTCATATGCTGATTGCGTTGTGTGCTCCGCGCCCCACATTCATCAGCTACGGCGTCCCCGAACGCGGAGATGCGTTGTGGCTCGATCAGCAAGGCAGCTTCATGGCCGCGATCGCTGCGCAGCCTGCGTTTCGATTGCTTGGTGCGAAGGATCTCGGTCGTAGCGACGACTACATGAAAGAAAAAATGCCGCCGGTCAATACGGACCTGCTCGAGGGCGAGCTCGCGTGGCGGCAGCACGATGGCGGCCACACCGACGTTCCTAATATACCACACTTCACAAAGTGGATGGAGAAGCTGTGGGCGAAAAAAGTCGCGGAACGACAGCGTAGGCGAGGCGGCTTTGGTGGGCCGATCACGCTAGGGCCGGACGACAAAGTCGCGTTCGACGATCCTCCGGCTGGATTTGATGAAGCTCGTGACGGCATCGCTCACGGCGAAGTGCAGATGCTGCAGTACGATTCGACCACCGTGGGCACTCGGCGAAACGTGCTCGTCTACACGCGTCCGGGATATTCGACCGAGAAAAAGTATCCGGTGCTCTATCTGCTGCACGGAATTGGAGGCGACGAAGAAGAATGGCGCCGCGGCGGTCATCCTGAAATTATTCTCGACAACCTGCTTGCTGACGAAAAAGCCGTGCCGATGATCGTCGTGATGCCAAACGGACGAGCACAAAAGAATGACCGCGCGGAAGGCAACGTCATGGCGAGTGCTCCGGCTTTCGCTAAGTTCGAAGTCGACCTGCTGAAAGATTTGGTTCCGTTCATCGAAGCCAAGTACTCGGTCAATCCAGATCGCGAAGCTCGCGCGCTTGCGGGCCTGTCGATGGGCGGCGGTCAGTCTCTGAATTTCGGATTGGGAAATCTCGACAAGTTCGCGTGGATCGGCGGATTCTCATCGGCGCCAAACACGGAACCGCCGGCGGAACTCGTCCCTAATCCACAAATGACAACCGGCCAGTTAAAGCTGCTCTACATTTCGTGCGGCAACAAAGATGGCCTGATTCGCGTCAGCCAAGGAGTCCATGCTTACCTAAAGGAAAAACAAGTTCCGCACATCTGGCACGTCGATAGTCACGGGCACGATTTTGAACATTGGAAAAAGAACCTCTATCATTTTGCTCAGCGCACATTTGAAGTCTCGGCAGTTGCAGCCGTGGTGCCTGATGTCCCGATGGATGTGGCAGTTGTCGCGGCGAATCGGCCTTTCGAAACGCCTGAGATGACTCCTCCGTCGGTCGATGAAGCGACTTTTCCTTCGACCGACGTCGGAGCAAAAATCCCTAACTACACGCCGGGTGCGCGGTGGGGAACTCAAGACGCTCCGTTCACGGAAATGCAAGATCCGCTTCCCGCCGAGCAATCGATTCATGCGTATGAAACTCCTAAAGGTTTCCAACTTTCCATTTGGGCCAAAGAATCGGACAGCAACTGGCCGGCCGATTCGCAACAAGCGACCAGCTACGCTGGACTCAACGGTAAACCGATCGCAATGAACTGGGACGAAAACGGTCGCCTCTGGATTTGCGAGACAGTCGACTATCCCAATGAGCTACAGGAAGCCGAGGCGATTGGGCGTGACAGAATCAAGATCTGTGAGGACACCGACAACGACGGACACGCAGACAAGTTTACGGTCTTTGCCGAAAATCTGAGCATCCCGTCAACGCTTGTCTGCTATCGCGGTGGCGTCATCGTCCAAGATGGTCAGACGACTGTTTATCTGAAGGACGTCGATGGCGACGATAAAGCCGACTTTCGTCAGACGCTCATCACTGGCTGGGCGATGGGCGATACGCATGGTGGAGTGAGCAATTTTCAGTATGGCCCCGACAACTGGATCTGGGGCATGCAGGGCTACAACAACTCGCAGCCCGTAATCAACGGCGAAACTCAAATGCGTTTTCGTCAAGGCTTCTGGCGTTTCAAAGTTAAACCTGGCGCCGCGGACGAAACTGCTCCGACACATTCGATTGGCAAAGACGGGCAAGTCTCGCAGGAGACCTCGGCCGATTTCAACGATCACACGATTCGCGTGCAAGCACTCGAGTTCTTGCGGGCAACGAACAATAACACGTGGGGCCTTGGTTTCAGCGAGGAAGGTTATGTTTTCGGCTCGACTGCGAACGGTTGCCCGAGCGTTCACATGCCGATTCCGAATCGATACTTCGATCAAGTAGCGGGTTGGTCGCCAACGACGCTCGAAAAAATATGTGACACGCACCAGTTCAAGCCGATCGACAAACGCATCCGTCAAGTCGACTGGCACGGAGGTTTTACAGCCGGTTGTGGATCGGCGATCTACACGGCTCGGAACTATCCGCAGACCTGGTGGAACAGAATTCAAATGGTTTGCGGGCCGACTGGAAACCTGGTCGGTTCGTTCGTGTTGGAAAAGAAGGGAGCCGGCTACCACAGCTACAACGCGTTCAACACGGTTGCGAGCATCGACGACTGGTCGGCTCCGATCATGTCCGAGGTCGGACCCGATGGAAACGTTTGGTTCATCGATTGGTACAACTACATCGTGCAACACAATCCGACGCCGAACGGTTTTCAGACCGGCAAAGGCGCGGCCTATGAAAGCGAATTGCGCGACAAACGCTTCGCACGTGTTTATCGACTACTTTACAACGCTTCTAGCGAGTCCACTGATCGTCGACCTCGCCATCTAGCGAACGCGAGCAACGCGGATTTGGTGGAGAGTTTAAGCGACACAAACTTTTTCTGGCGACGGACGGCTCAGCGATTGCTTGTCGAGCGAAACGCGACGGATGCCGAAACGCTGGACTTGTTAGTTTCACTGGTTGCGAACGCAAGCGTCGACGAAATCGGTTTGGCTCCGGCCGCGATGCACGCCATTTGGACGCTGTCTGGCTTAGCGGAATCTGGGAACGCGAATGCGGCTGAGACTCTAGCGAAAGCATGTGCGGTTGGCTTCAAGCACCCGTCGAGTCCGGTTCGGAACGCGGCCGTCGCGTCGTGTGCAGGCGACCAACTGGCACAAGCTGTTGAATTGGGACTGCACGAGGACGTCGATCCGCGAGTGCGTTTGACGGTTCTGCTTCGCGTCGCCGATGGTGACGCAGCGAAGGCACTGCAAGGAAAAGAGTTGTCAACTCTCGCTGCGAATTTCGGAGACGATGAGATCTTGCTGAACGCGTGGACGGCTGCAGCTTCGATCGACGCAGTGGAAACAGTTGTCGCTCTTACGAACAGTGAAGAAGAACGCGACGCTAACGGACAGCTGGGGCAACGAGTCGGCGTGTTGGCCGAACACATTGCTCGCAACAGACCGACCGCTGATCAGATCGAACGGCTGCTGGACGTGAATCCAAATTCGTCTCTCACAACTGTCGTGTGGAACGGTTTGGCAAGCGGTTGGCCTCGAGATTTCGCCGTCCGTATTTCTGAAGATGCTCAGCAAAAAGTGCGTCAGCGGTTTCTCGGCGATCAAGCATCCGTCGAGAGCAAGGCAGCTATTCTGTCGGTGGCCGACAAATGGTCGATCTCGAATTTGAGCGATATTGTGGGTGAGATTCAGGACGAGCTATTGAATGTTGCTCTTAACACAGAAGCCACGACGGACGATCGCCTCGTCGCCTGGAGCCAGGCAATTCGACTTGCACCGAGCAGTTCGAAACTGTTGGACGCGACCGACCGAATCCTCACGCCTCAGCTCGCGCCCGAAACGGGCGTCGCCGTGATCAACGCGTTAGAATCCGCTCGCGCTGACGGCTTGTCCCTGCATTTGCTCGAGATTCGAAAATCTCTAGGGCCCCAGTTGGGCGGTCAGATCCTTACGTTCTTGCTTTCTCGAACGGAGGACACGCAGGATCTTTTGGACGCAATCGAGCGTGGAACGGTTCGCTTTACCGAACTAAAGTTGGACCAGCGTCAGGCGATTTTGAATCATCCCACAAGTTCGCTCGCGTCTCGCGCTGCAGAGCTGATGAAGTCGGCGGGAGCGTCCGTGACATCGAATCGTCAGGCTTTGGTCGACGAATGGATGCCAATTACCAAGAATCAAGGTGACGCGACTAACGGGCTGGCCATGTTCAAGAAGCATTGTTCCGTCTGTCATGTCCACGGCGAAATTGGCACAGCGATCGGGCCGAATTTGACCGGAATGGCCGTTCATCCCAAAGAGGAGCTGTTGGTCAATGTGCTCGACCCGTCGCGTAGTGTGGAAACGAATTTTCAAATCTATCAAGTGCTCACAGTCGATGGGCTTGTCGTTGCCGGAATGCTTGCCGGAGAGTCTGCGAATTCGATTCGCGTGATCGACACGGAGGGAAAGGAAAAGCAGATTCTGCGCGAGGATATCGATCAATTGACGTCGTCGCCTAAGTCGCTGATGCCCGAGGGATTTGAAAGCGCGATGACAAAAGCGGAAATGACCGATCTGCTGGCGTTTCTCGCACAACGCGGAAAGTACACTCCGCTGGGGCTTTCGAAAGTCGCCACGGTGAACGGGAGCAAAGGTCTGCCGGGATTTAGAGATCGACCAGGCGATAAATTCGAACTCGATTCCTACGGGCGAGTGGACTTTGAAGGCGTGCCATTCGAGTTGATTAACCCGCAAGGCGATCGTGTGGCAAACATCATTGGCTTGCAGCGTGCATTTCGAGGTCGCCAAGCAACGCTGCCCGAGTCTGTTAGCGTCGACTGTTCCGGAAATGTCGCTGCGGTTCATGTTTTAGGTGGAGTGGCCTGGGGTGCCTTTCCAAGGTTCACTAACCAGTCGACCAGCATGATCGTTCGCTGCAATTACGCGGACGGTACTTCGGAGGATCACGCACTGGTCAACGGAAAACACATTGTGACCTACGAAGAAGGAAATGATGTTCCTGATTCAAAAGTTGCCATCAAATCCAACGGCAAACAAGTCCGCTATCTGAAGGTAGTTTGTGATGCGAGCAAAGAACTCACGAGCATTGAACTTGTCAAAGGCGACGATTTTTCAATGCCGCTCGTTTTCGCACTTACGGTCGAATTCGCTGACAGTGATCATCACGATTCATCGGCGAAGGCGGACGCATCGCTTCACGACGTTTTCCGCGATGCGTTCTTTGTCGGCGGCGCTGGAGACGTTCCAGGCCGATACTCGGAGGATGAATTGGATCTGGCGAAAAAGCACTTCAACTTCTGGACGCCGGAAAACTGCATGAAGCCAGGCCCTATTCATCCGCAACAAGATGAATGGAGCTTCGAGCGATCCGATGCACTCGTCGATTGGTGCGTCGAAAACAAAATGAAGATTCACGGCCACACGCTCGTTTGGCATGCCCAAACGAATGATTGGTTTTATCGTGACGGAGACAAAACTCTTGCCATCGAACGCATGAAGCAGCATATCTATACGCTCGTTGGCCGTTACAAGGGAAAGATCCAAAGCTGGGACGTCGTGAATGAAGCGATCAACGACCGAGGTGATCCCGATACTGAAAGCCTCCGCGAATCTGGCTGGTCAAAAACGATTGGTCCAGAGTTCATCACGCTTGCATTCAAGTTCGCACACGAAGCAGACCCGGACGCGGTGCTGTACTACAACGACTACAACATCGAACGCGGCAACAAGCACGCCAGCTCGATGCATTTGCTAAAACGATTGATCAATGAAGGGGCACCGATTCACGGTGTCGGGATTCAAGGTCATTGGAGCACCAACAATGTTCCGTTTGATGAAATCGATCAGGCGATCAGCGACTACGCGTCGCTCGGCCTGAAGGTCAGCATCACGGAACTCGACGTGACCATTCGCGGTGCGTCCGGCGGTCAATTTGGCCGCCGGTTTGGAAGGCGAGGGCAGAGCACACCAGCTTCTGACGACGACCTGAAAAAACAAGCGGAAGCCTACGCAAAGCTGTTTGGGATATTCAAAAAGCATGGAGACAAAATCGAGCGAGTCACGTTCTGGGGACTTCACGACGGCCGTACTTGGCGGTTCGGACAACACCCGTTGCTGTTCGACGCCGAACTCCAGCCCAAACCAGCGTTCAACGCCATCCTTGATGCGCAGTAAGTGAATCTGATTGAAGCTTGTGTTCTGAATTGGAAACGACCTCAGCAAGCACCGCTCGTGCTCGTAGTCTGTGTCAGCTTGATCTTCGGGTAGTGGAAGTTGCTAAACTTCCTGGCGGACGGGATCTTTAGCAAGATCCACTACGAGCTACTCGAAAAACCAAGATGCGATGGACTACTACACGTGCGCCACCGTAATTCTGTCGTTCGCCTGGCCGATGTCGGGACGTTTGCGAAAGATCGTTGTGTGGGGACGACGGCGTTCCCACTTTGGTCGGTCGCGTGTGTAAAAGAACACCGCCAGCGACTTGCGAGAGTCGCCTTCTGGGCAGTTCAGAGGTTCTGGATGTCCGTGCCATGTTGTGGACGTCGGATTGAAAATGGTGCATCGATTGAGAATTGGCAAGATGCGTTTGCAGTAGATCATCTTTCGGTCCCACAGCTCCAGGTGACCGTGAGTTCTACCTGTATTCCATCGTGGCGCCAAAGTGATTCGACGGGCGGGAATCCCATCGTGCGATCAGTCACGAGGTTCGCATGTGGGGAGACGTGCGGCTAAACACGCTACGACGGTCTTGCGTTCGCGAATAGCTTCAGCCAAACGCCAAGAACTTGACACCCAATTCGATTTTGTCTTGGCCGAATTCGCTTGGTTTGCACCACTGGACTCGGCCGATCACGACGATCTGTTTCTCGTCGACGGTCGTAAGCTCCATTGCAATGCGTTGGCCTGTCGCTACGCGATCGCTGTGGATAATCCGAATGCCAGTTGCCGAAAGGTCTCGGCCGCGTGCAGTGAACTCTTTACCCGTTGGCATTAGGTCTTCGCCAATTGTCGTACACTTGATTAGCGGAGAGTACGGGTACCTTTTCCGTTTTCGGCTTCCTGGCGCGTCCGAAAGGTGGTCGATGATACGTTGAATGTGCTCCCGAATAAACTGCGGTTTAGCCGAATGCTGTCTGATTTCCATCAAAGGGTGCCTGTAGATGAACGGAACGTATGCTATCTGCGCAATTATTGCACGCCGTTGTCTTGATTTTGCGCAAAGTCGGATAGACGCGGCCATGAGTTGGATCAGGTCGTAGTATCCGCAGCCTGCGAGTTTCGGTTGGATGGTGATTGCCGCAAAAACGGCGGCGCCACCGCAGGGGAATATTGGCCGAGCGGTGCGAGGCAAACGGTTTGAGCCTGCCGCAGACTCGTGCCTCGCGCTATGTAACGAGTCCCTTCGTTACCAGCATGAAGACGTCTTCCAGAGTTGGATCTTTTTCGCCAAAGCTGCGAACGCCGACCTTGTTGGTGACCATCTGCATCAGAACTTCCGCGACGCCCTTGTCATCCGTTTCGAGTTCTACGATTGCTTTCTGCTGCTCGACTTGCACGTCGCGAAAATAGGGCGAGCTTCGCAAAATCGAAAGGCCGGCTTCCATGTCACTGTTGAATTTCACCTCAATGATTCGATTGCCGCGAATACGGCGATAGACTTCTCCGATCGGCCCGTGCATGAGAAGTTGGCCGCGCTCGATGATTCCGATCGACGTACAGCAATCAGCTAATTCGCTGAGGATGTGGCTGGAGATCAGAATGGTTTTTCCCATGCGGCGAAGTTCTTTCAGCAGCGCCTTCATTTCCAATCGAGCTCGCGGATCCAAACCGCTGGCTGGCTCGTCCAAGATCAGAACAGGAGGGTCGTGTACCAGCGTCTTTGCCAGGCACAATCGCTGCTTCATTCCGCGAGAGAGTCCGTTGACAAAATCGTCTCGCTTGTGAGCCAAATCCAAGAGTTCCAACACGTCGGTGATGACTTGTCGTCGTTTCGTTCGCCCAATTCCGTACGCGACAGCGAAGAAGTCGAGAAACTCCCAAACCTTCATGCCGTCATAGACGCCGAACGTGTCGGGCATGTATCCAACGCTTCTGCGAACGTTCATTGGGTCGCGAGTCACGCTGTGGCCATTGACGATTCCTTCACCGCGGCTGGCCTTCAGCAGCGTGGACAGGAAGCGGATAGAGGTACTCTTTCCCGCTCCATTCGGCCCGATGAAACCGAACGTCTCGCCTGCGTCGATTTTAAGGTTCAGACGGACAACAGCTGTGAAGTCACCGTAGTCTTTTCCAAAGTCGATTAGTTCAATCATTCGTTATTTGCGTTATCCAAGTTGGTGATATGTCATTTACGGAGTTTGGCCGGTACCGTCGAACTCGGCATCAATTTCGTCGTCATCAGCTGTGCGGACACGCGTAAGTAGATTCGCGTCTGACCTGGGCGCAGGAAAAACTCCATACCGCAGGTTCGCAACGAAAACAGTTCGCGAAGTCGTTTGGCTAGCACGCGGGCTAATCACGAGTCCGGGCAATTCTTCGTCGGTCCATCCGGTCATTCGCACGTCGCCGTCGTTGAGTCTCGCGCGGGAGAGTGCCATCTCCAGTAGGTTTCGCAAACGCAGTTCGCCTTCCGGAGGATCCCGCATCGTAAGGTCATTCTGGTCCCATTCCGAAAAGTCGACGCGATCACCGCCGAACGCTTGCAGATGAACCGTCTTCTTTTGTTGTGCCTCTAATGTGCCAATCCATGCAACATGAATGGCGCCATCAATTCGAGTGGCAACGGCGGCGTCGTTTAACGAGTAGTCTGTGTTATTCAAAACTTCCAGGCCGGCATTTGTTTCTTGGATGGACATTTTGCCACCGAGGTCAAACATTTGTTCGCTGTGTACCATTCCTGAATTGTTCGAGTCGACGGAAAACCCTTGCAGGCGAACTTTTGTTCGTTTCGCGTCGTCGCCCTCGCCAGTTTTGCCGCCTCCCATGCGAAGCGTGACGGTTTGATCCGTCTTGTCAGCGAAGTCTCGACTTCCAAACGGTAACGCGAGCGCGGACGAGTCTGAAAACCCCAATTCGTAACTCGTCGACAAGGACGTGTAGAGTCCCGTGTATCGTGACAAATGGCCACGCTGGTGGCCTGGCTGAGTCTCGACAATGTTCAGTTCCGTGCGACTGCGAGCAAAGCCGATGTCCAGCTGCGCCATCCGAACGACAAAAAACGTACCGATGATCGCGATCACCGGAATTGCAAACCAAGCCCATTCGACTCGATTGATCGCTCGAAAGACAATCCAGTTGGCTGGCACGAGAACTAGCAAATAAGCTCCGAGCGCCTTGAGAATAAAGCTCGCATCAGGAACTTCGATTCCTCCGGACCGCGTCAGTGCTGAATTCACTTCGGACCCGCACGCACTGAAGTCGTTCCAGGCCGCGAGACCTCCTTGTTCATGCGCTGCGTATCCGTCCACGTCTAACTGCAATGCTCGCGGTTCACGATCGCCATCATTTGTAGTTGCGGCAGAAGCATCGCGAGAAAAGTACCGGAGCTTCGTCGTTAGCAGCGCCTCGGCAGGGACGCGACTCAGTTGTTGTGCGACGAGCGGAGTTTCATGTGCGAGCCGCGCGCCTACGGGAAATTGAGGCCCAGCGTCAACCCAATCGACCGATTCATTGAGCTTTTCAAACCGACGTGGAGCTCGCCGCAAGATTGCATTGTTAAACAGGTTGTCGTACGGCGTCCAGTTCGTGAACTGCCGAGCCGACATCCTGAACGCGGTCATCACGATGCGGCCGCGGCCGAGGCGACGCTCTACAATGAGCTGTCCGGTTTCCGGAATGTACGTGGCGTCGTCGTGCAGCTTGAGGCCAACCATTTCGAGCGGCGCTTCGGGATCGTTTGTCAACTTCATGTTGCTTTGGTTTTGTAAGTTAGCATCATGTTGAAACGACCAATATGCGTTTATTTCGTCAAACGATTCGGCTGGAATCGGTCGCGTCTTTTCGGCTGTCGCCGGAAGTAGCTTTCCCAGGAAACTCGCAGGCAGTGTGTTCAGCGAATCGGGGCCGCTAACGATCAGTTGACCGCCCCAATGAATCCAGTCGATCATTGCGCGTTGTTGGTCTCGCGTGAGTTTGGCGCCTTCGAAATTGTCCCACAGCAAGTAACCGATCGACGTCCACGCAAGCGGTGACGATGGCAAGTCGACGCGGTCTTTGGTATCCGGGACCGTGAGCAGATAGTCCGTCTGTGCCTTTGATGCGTCAATTACGAATTGCCCAACCGGCGGAGTGATCGTGTCGAGATACTTGAGGAACTTATAGTCGTCTGGATTAGCCGCCAGGATAACGAAATAGTATTGATGAGGATCGAGACGCATGGTTGCGTCGCTCAACGGCATCACACGGCTGCCGCTGCGATAGCCGAGATCAGAATTTATCGAGAAAAGGCCAATCGGACCGCGTGCTGTCGGCGTAAAGAATGTCACTTCAAAATTCTTGCCTTGCCCTTTTGGCAACGCGGCGGGACGAATCACGCGAAGATTGAAGTTCGTGTTTTCGATAGGAATCTTTCGGCCGCCTTGCCTCTGCGTGTAGCTGGTGAGCTGCCCCTGCAAGAAATCGAAGTTGTTCGCTTTGATGTCTTGCGTCGCGCTGTACCAATGTCCGGGCTTCATACCTTGCCGGCCAGTGCCGTCTGCACTGTCGGCGTGACTTGGGGACACAAGAATCCGCTTCGATTCAAAATCAGGCTTCGGCTTGTTTTGCTCTGGCTTTTCCTCTTTTTTGGCGTTTTGATTTGCCGGAGTCTGACGGCAGCTACATCCAGAGTGGAATACAATCGCTGCGACCAGCAGGACGCCAATCAAATTCTTTAAAACAGCCACTGCCGTTGATCCCCCAGAGTCTTGCTTCCGCGCTTCCATCATGGTCTTCTTCATGAAATCATGTTGCACTCGCTGACCACATCTGTTTCAAGCAGGCTCAGTGATTTGTAGTTCCGCGCCGGCAACCAGATCCTTGACTGTGGCTCGGTATTCCAGCATGTGGGGAGCCACCAGATGCGATTCGAGTGCTTCAATGTTGTCCCATTTTTCGATCACGGTTACGACGTCTTCTCGCGCAGGGCCTTGAGCGGCGATTGTTGTGTCGACGTCGATCGTGGGGCCATATTCGATGCAGCCATCTTCTTCTAAAACGACCGGCACGAGCTTTCGAAATTCGGTCAAAAACGCTTCTCGGCAACCTTCGTTTAGTTTAATTGTGGCAATTACGTTTATCATCTGTTTAGCAAGGATTGTTTCGTGAGCGGTATGTGAATCTCGGCTTTCCTTGCTCAATTGGAACGGATTGGCATACCCGCCGTCAACTCGATCAGCTCAGCCTGCAATCACTTTCGGCGATAATGGCGTGGCTTGATTGTTAGGTCCGTCTTGCTGTGGATCGGAAATCTTTAACCTACGTCACGCCGATTTGCATCGTAGCTTGAGCGGCATTGTGCCGATTGCCACTTCCGCGCAAGATTACGTGAGAACTTCACAGGACGAATTATTCGATTCACATTTGGGAGCGTCAGTATGGGCAACCTAGATTTGCCAATCCTCAACAACGATGACAGACCGCTGGACGTAGAGTCTGCTGTGCGAGATCGATATTCGTCTGCATCTAAACAGGCAGAACCTTCGCTGTGCTGTCCCGTCGATTACGATCCGAAGTATCTGAAAGTTCTTCCTCAAGAATTGATCGAACGAGATTACGGTTGTGGCGATCCTTCGAAATGGCTGCACGAAGGAGAAACGGTTTTGGATTTAGGATCGGGCGGAGGAAAGATCTGCTACATCGCGTCTCAAGTCGTGGGCGAGCACGGCAAGGTCTATGGCGTCGATATGAACGACGAAATGTTGACGCTCGCTCGAAAATACCAACAGGAAATCGCGCAAAGTATTGGGTATGACAACGTCACGTTCTTCAAAGGTCGTATTCAAGATCTCGCTTTGGACCTCGACAATTTCGAGAGCTTCCTGCAGGAGAATCCGGCTCAGACGGCAGCCGGTTGGCTTGCAGCTGAAACGCATGCTCGAAACTTGCGCGCTACCGCTCCTATGATCGCCGACGACTCGGTCGACGTGATTGTTTCGAATTGCGTGTTGAATCTTGTCGCGCAGTTCGATCGTCAGCAGTTGTTTTCTGAGATGTTCAGAGTACTGCGACGAGGCGGCAGAGCCGTCATCAGTGATATCGTATGTGACGAGCCAGTGCCGCTCGCAATGCAAAACGATCCGACGCTGTGGAGCGGTTGTATCAGCGGCGCGTACGTGGAAAGCGAATTCCTCGATGCATTTGCAGATGCCGGATTCTACGGCATGGAGCTCGTCGACCGCCCGACCGAACCGTGGGCGACCGTCAACGGAATCGAATTCCGCAGCGTGACTGTTCAGGCTTTCAAAGGAAAAGAAGGTCCCTGTGTCGATTACAACGAAGCCGTCATTTACCGAGGTCCGTGGAAGCAAGTCGTCGACGATGACGGTCACGTTCTGAGCCGAGGCGTACCTTCCGCCGTGTGCCGCAAGAATTTTGAGATCTACACGAACCCACCGTACGCGAATCAGTTTTTAGCAGTGCCGCCTCGAACACCAGTTGCCGACAGTAACGCCAAACCTTTCGATTGCCGCGCTGGCAAGATTCGCTCACCGGAAGAAACCAAAGGCGAAGCGTTTTGTGAGACGAAGATGCCCGACAACACGTGTTGCGGTGGCGGCGAGTGCTGACGCTTTAGTTCATTACACTGTCACCAGGCGGCGTCGAGCACCTTGGCCGGTAAGCAAAAGACAAGTTGCTCCTCAGCTTGTGCTTCTATCGGCGTCGCGCTGTCAATAGTACGAACATACCCAGCAGCGGCGGAAGCAACGTCGTCGGTTCAGGCACTGCGTAGACTTCTAATTCATCGATCGCGACGCCGCCGGCTAGACCTGAAAGACGAATGCCACGAGCGAGGACAGCGTTGCCGCCATCGTCGATACCGAACTCGTGACGCAAGTAAGGTGTGAAGCCGTCGCCTGGCTGCACGTCTGCAATTGCTGAGTAACTAACGGTTGCAATTTCTGCCCAGCCAGTTGCCGCGTCACCCGTCACAGCTGCGTTCGCAGGATCGTCGGCAAGCGTATATTCAAGCGTGTAGCTGCCAGCCCAGCGGTCGTCGAGTTGGCCGCCACAGCAATCCGTGCCGGGATCACTGTCGTCAAATTGCCCGTTCCCGTTATCTCGTCCCCATGCAATGCTGGTGATTGCTTGGGCGCTTCCCAGATCAACTCCTGCATAGTCCCCACTCGCCGCGGCGCCGATCCAGCTGTTCGCGTTGCCGTAGAACCCGTCGTTGATGTTGGCTGCCACGTGAAAGTCGACACCGATTGTCGGGCCGAGGTCAGAACTGGTGAAAGGTACGGCGCCATTGGAGGCTAGAGCGACATTGTTAGGGACGACTGCTGGAGAGGCCGCATCAAAATGTTCTCCATCGTTTCCGTCCCACGTTACATTGAAGCTGCCAACGGGCACGATCCCAAATGGCGGAGGCGGTGCAGGTGGATCGACAAACGCTCCGGCCACGTCGTACAACTCGATTTCGTCAATCGCTGTTCCACCACCTAGCCCGGTACCAGGTACCAACAGCCGTACTCCTGTTGCATCAATCGGGTTAAAGTTGTAGCGGTGCCTTGCCGTTACGTTGTTGTAGTTCGTTCCAGCACCTGATGATGCTCCGTAGTTGAGCGTGCCAATGTCGGTCCAGCCTGTCGTCGGATCGCCAGTGGTGCCTAATCCCAAATCGGTGGACGGGCTTGCGACTTGCGTATACTGCAGCGTGTAGAGCCCAGCCGATCGATCGAGAAACGTCAACGTCGAGTCTCGTCCAAACGCAATACTTTGGACATTGGTCACTGGCGATGCGCCTAGGTCGATTCCTGCGAACGGATCGGGAAACGGATTGGCATCCGCTCCAATCCAACTGTTGCTGTTTCCATAGACTTGGTCGTTCAAGTTGGCCGCCAGATGAAAACCAATTCCTAGCTGCGGGCCGAGTTCGCTGCTTGCAAACGGGACCGCACCGGTGGCCAAGTTAGTCGGCACACCTCCGATCGGAATGGGGCCTTCTTCCACGAGCGTCAGGCCACCTCCCACGAGATCTAGTTGAGCGAGTGAAGAAGTAGCAAGAAGCAGACTGAGGATGATCGCAATGGGATTCTGATACATGTGTTTTTGTGGGACCACAAGACTTCCCTTCAAGCAAGGACGCAGATAGTTCAAGCAGCAACATCGTGAACGTCGGCGAGCGTTCAAGTGAAAGTACACGAAAGAAACGCTGGACGACTGACCGAGTTCAACGACGTTTTAGCAGGAACGATTCGCAGATCAATCTAAAAAGAGCAACTTCAGCAGAATGCTAAGAAGTCGGAACATGTCCTGTAGACCGTCATCTGCGCAGAGGCGTCATTGATATCGCGAACGCGGACAAAGCAAATGTGAACCGTTCACGCTATGCGCTAGTGTTGCTTGCCAAGATCACAAGTATCGTTTCAGCGGTTCAGGTTATAGATGCCGGGGTAATAACGACCGTAGTCGTCAAATCGCGTCGTTGGCTGTGACATGTTCCAAGTGCCGGTGTATGGGATCGGCTGAAGCGGTGAGCCGAATGTCGTATAGCCCGAGTTTTGGAATTGATAGCTGTAAGACGGCTGGTAATTCGGTGTGAATTCCCTGATCTGGAATTCGAATTGTCGCTGAAAGATTCGCTCGTTGTTGTCGAACGCGATCTCGTTCATGCGAGGCAGGTAGTACGAGTGGTAGCCGAACCCTTCGGGGTCCTGCAGGATATTCAAATAGTCGAATGAGTTTGGCGTGACCGTTGCGTTCCAGTCGAAGCTTTGGCCTGCCGCGACTGACACCCACAGGACCAGCACTACGGCAAATACTACAAATCCAGTCGCGATTCTCATTTCGTTTCTCCATCAGTTCGTGGAACGATGTTTCCAGCCATTCTGATCTGATGAAGCAAAGTGCGTGCCATTTCAGTGATGCGCAGACCCAACGAGTGATTCCTATCAATCTGGTTCCTGTGCCGACGATGATGATCTTCAGGCCGGAAAAGTCGGGCATTCATTAACCGCGATGCGCGAACAATGGCCGTTTAATGTCAGAACGGGCGATAGGGGCTAGCGTCAAAACAGGTGCCACGCCTTGGCGTCGAACTCTTTTGCCAGATTTTCGTCGTTGGCTCGCGCGAGCAGATCGTAGTAGGCGTAGGGATACTTGAAGACGTGCCCGATACCAAGCGATTTGTCACCACGCTTCTGCCAGTATTCCGTGTCGTCCGGACGCAACTCGCTCATCTCGTGATCCTTGATCCTGCGATCCCCCGGTTGTGGGCCCATGCGAGTGACTGTGACATATTTGCGGAACGCTGTGCGGCAACTCTCGGCCCACTCGACATCGCCCATCGCGGCTAGCTCGACCAACGATTGGCCAAAGGTCAGCATGTGGCCAGCAAAGCCCTGCCCGAATCCAACGAATCGGTCGATTGCGTCGCTCGCCTCTTTCAAGATGTATTTCGACGCTGCGGCTTGATCAGAGAAGTCCGGCGGTTGCACCTGTTCGTCCGGTTCGACATCTCGCCAGGGTGTGAAAGAGCGAATCAGTTTGCAGACGCCGGCCACGCGTTCGGGCGTCGCGGATTCTGGCAGGAATCGAAACGCCTTGATTGCATGCATCGCAAAAATCGCGTCGTGACCAACTTGGCGCAAGACACCGCTTCCTTCGGCGAGTGCTTTTCCGACTTGGTCGATTGCATCTTCGACTGGGTC
>JAGQPC010000345.1 GCA_020426925.1 Planctomycetales bacterium
GTGAGGAATTTGTCCGAAAGGAGACTCATCGCCACGATCAAAAGAGCCAGCACAAAAAGCGATTGAAAGCGAGCTGCAAATCGTAGAAACGCGTTTTGTTCAGCCATGTACATCGACTCCCGGCACAGCAGCACGCATCAACAACTCCTCGTTCATTTCAGGACGATCGTATTCTGCGGTCCTGCGACCTTCACACATCACCATGACGCGGTCCGCAATTCCCAGTAGCTCAGGCAGTTCGGAAGAAACGACAATCACCGCCATTCCTTCTTGCTTCAAACGATCAATTAACGCATAGATTTCTCGTTTCGCGTTGACATCGATTCCTCGAGTTGGCTCGTCCAGCATCAGCACGCGTGGTTTTCGCAACAGCACTTTTGAAAGGACCACTTTCTGCTGATTACCACCGCTGAGTGTGCTGACTCGATTCGACACAGATGGTGTTCGAACCGCGAATTGCTTCACAAACGTCTGTGCGAGTTCGCGTTCGCGGCGAGCGCTGAGCACATAAGCTCGTTCGATGGCTGCGATGTTCGACAGGCTGATGTTTTGCTCGACGCTCATCCCCAAAATCAGGCCCTGCCGTTTGCGGTCTTCCGGCAGCAGCCCCAATCCGTGGCGAAGTGCGTCTTCTGCGGAGCGAATGGTGACCGTTTGGCCGTCGACTTGAATCGTGGCAGTCGTTTGCGATGGATGCAAACCGTAGATCGATTCCAGCAACTCGGTACGGCCCGCTCCCATTAACCCGAAGACCCCCAGCACTTCTCCGCCCTGAACCGAAAACGACACGTCGTCGACGGTCGGCCGCGTTGCGTTTTTACGGGTAAACTGCAGCGACGTTACTTGCAATCGCTGTTGTGATCTTTGTGCGTCAGAGTGAACATAGAGTTCTTCCAGTTGGCGACCGACCATCAATCGTACGATCGTGTCCTGATCAGCGTCCGCACGGCTCAGCGTCTGCACAAGACGTCCGTCGCGCAGCACCGTAATGCGGTCGCAGATTTGGAGTAACTCGTCGATTTTGTGGGAAACATAAACAATCGAAACGCCTGATCGTCGGAGTGAAGCAATGAGCTCAAACAGTGATTCGACTTCCTGGTCGCTGATCGCAGAAGTCGGTTCGTCCATAAAAACAACGCGAGTATTCGTGTTCAACGCTTTGGCGATTTCGACGACCTGCTGCTGGCCAACACGTAGCCGGTTGACTTCGGAAGTCGGATCAATCGTCGCGTCGATATCGGCAAGCAGCTTTCGACATCGCCGATTTTGCTCATGACTGCGAATGAATCCAAACTGCGAAACGAGTTCGCAGCCTAGAAAAATGTTTTCAGCGACGGAAAGGTATGGAACGAGATTCAACTCCTGATGAACCAGCGAGATCCCGCGATCGATCGCATCACGAGGATCGGCGAACGTCACCGGTTGACCGTCCAGATGAATCACGCCTTCATCAGGATGATTGGCTCCTGCCAGAATGTGCATCAACGTCGATTTGCCGGCCCCGTTCTCACCAATCAGGCCATGGACTTCGCCAGGCAATACCGTGAAGTCAACCGAGTCCAACGCCACAACGCCTGGATATCTTTTGACGATTCTGTCACAAGACAGGACCGGACAGGAATCACTCACGGTTCAGCCCCTTTCCAACAATCGCGTTGGCAGCTGTGACGCGATGTCGCGAATGCGCTGTTGGAGAGAATCACTTGGCGTCCCCTGCATCTAGCAACGCAATGTGGATTGGGACAAGGAGAAGCGGATTGAGGTCCGGGGTCGTGCGGACTTTTGCACATCCGACGAATTCGATCTCCGCGCCTCCTTGCAGTTGAGCGTTGATTGGCTGAATAACATTCTGTTCGATTCGCAGGTTCAATTCCGACGAGACTGCATTGAAGTCTTGCGAGTTTGCGAATTGGTTGACGTTCACTCCAATCGCTTCACGGACTGTGTTGTCGACCAGAACGCCCAAACTTAAGAATGCTTGGCGTTCGTTGCCTGGAACCGTAACGATGCAGCCGTTCTTCTCGATCGAAGTGACGATGCCGCGCCCTTTGACGCAAAAGTAGGTCGCTCCGCCCAGGCCGACTTGTCGTCCGCTCTTTTTTGCTTCGTTTGGGTCGCTGTCAAAGGCCTGCCACAGCTGAGAAATCTCAGTTGCGCCTTCACCAGTTCTTAGGCGACTGCTTGCGAAAAAGTTATCGACGTACGCGACCGGATCGACGACCTTCGACCGCTGCTCATTCGACGCAGACGCGTCAATTGAGTGCTTGCCTAAGGGGCGTATGTGCGCGAGCGGAAAGAAATAGCACAGGATCGCGCCGATTGTTACTAGCCCGCCACACTTGAGCATTTTGTCGCGAGACACGTTAATCCTTTTTGCCGTACGCTGTGAAGTCGGCAATATTTTGTTGCGTTACCAAATCGACATTGACGGGAATCTTTTGTTCGAAGTCTCGTTTGCCGTTCGCCAGGTACTCGTGTGCGTATTCTGCCGAGGTCTTTGCCATCAGTTTCGGATATTGCATCACGGTCGCAAGGATCTTCCCTTCACTGATCGAATTCACTACGTCCGCAGCTCCGTCATAGCCGAAGACTTTCACCGTGTCCGCTTTGCCAGCGCCGAGCAACGCTTGGTACGCTCCCATCGCCATCGCGTCGTTGCCACAGAATACGGCATTGATGTCGTCGTGCGATTGCAACAGCGATTCCATAACTTCCAGAGCTTTATTGCGATCGAAATCGGCACTTTGCTGAGCCACCATTTTCAGCCCTTCATACCGATCGACAACGCTGTGAAATCCTTTCGAGCGATTCCACGTATTGTTGTCACCGACGAGCCCGAGAAGCTCAACGTAGGTGCCTTCTTCACCGACCTGCTCAACAAAATATTTTCCGAGCTCGACACAGCCAGAGTAATTATCGGACAGCAGCTGTGCGGTCGCGGCGTCTGTCGAATTGATTTCCCGATCAATGCAGAAAACCGGAATGTTTGCTTCTTTCGCTCGGAGAACGTTCGCAATGGAACCATCGGCGTCGGTCGGGTTGAACAGGACTGCCGAGTACCCGGCCGCGATGACGTTATCGAAATAAGCGGACTCTTTTGCAGTATCGTTTTGCGAGTCGAAGATTGTCGCTTCGTAGCCGAGCTCGATTGCTCGGTCGCGAGCCGTCTCGCCAAGCACGACGAACCACGGATTGTTCATCGTCGAAACGATCACTGCGACCTTCTTGCTGGCGTCGCTACCGTTGGTGGTTCCACTCGTGTCGCTGGCAGATTCCGAAGACGAATTTGATGCGTTGCAGCCAATAGCAGCTGCCAAGCACAGGAGAACTAAAAAACTAAAAGCCCGCTTCAACATCAACATTGTCCTTTCGCGATCACAATACTCGCTTCACCGCATCTTGCCATCCAGTGTAAAGCGTTTGAGCTACAGCACGTTCCATTTGGGGCCGATAGCTTTTTGCCACGGACGAAATATTCGAAACCGCTTGTGTATTTTCGAGCATTCCTTGTCCGAGTGCTCCGGCCATCGCTGCACCAAGCGGTGACGATTCGGCCACACCGCTTACATGCAATGGGATCTGCAACATGTCGGCGATAAACTGCATCAAAAACTCATTCGACGTTCCGCCGCCATCGGCGTGAATTTTCGTAGGCGTGACGCCCGTCTCTTTTTGCATCATATCGAAAGCGTCGCGGATTTGATACGCGATCGACTCGAGCGCCGCGCGAACGACGTGGGCCTTCGACGAATGGGCCGTCATGCCGAGAATAGCCGCTCGAGCATTCGGATCCCAATACGGTGCGCTCAATCCAGCAAACGCGGGGACGAGATAAACTCCACCGTTGTCAGGAACAGATGTCGCGAGTTCTGCTGTTTCGCTGGCGTTGGCAATCAGGCCCAACTGATTCTTTAGCCATTCGATGGTCGCCGCCGAGTAATTAATAATGCCTTCAATGCAGTACGTCGGTTCGTCATTTAGCGACCACGCGACTGTTGCGACCGTTCCTTCACGTAATTGCGGGACGTCGTTCCCAACATTCAGCAGCAGACTCGAACCGGTTCCGATCGTTACTTTCGCATCGCCGACGTTATGGCATCCCAGTGCAAACAACGAAGCTTGCGAATCACCCATCACGCCACAAATCGGAATCGATCGAGGCAACTTACCCTCAGCGTCAGTTGTCCCAAATTCGGCAGACGCATCGCGAACTTTGGGCAGCGATTGCCGAGGAACCGAAAACAATTCGCACAACTTCGGGTCCCAATCCATGTCATGAATGTTGTAGAGCAACGTGCGGCACGCGTTTGTCGAATCCGTTGCGAATACTTTGCCATTCGTCAGTCGGTAAATCAGGTACGTATCGATCGTCGCGATTAACGCCGTACCGTCTTGAAGTCTGGCCGCGATGTGGGGTTTGTTGTCGATAATCCACTTCAACTTCGAAGCAGAAAAGTATGGATCGAGTTTCAGGCCCGTCGCTTCACTCACATAATCTCCATGCCCGGCATCCGCGAGTTGTTCGCAAAGCTCCGTGCCGCGACGACATTGCCACACGATCGCATTGCCGATTGGCTGTCCGGAATCTCGGTCGAACACCAGTGTCGTTTCACGCTGGTTGGTGATACTCAAGCACGCGATCTGATCTACCAGCTCGGGGTGCCGCCGTGCGACTTCTTCGATGACGGCGAGCGTATTGCTCCAGATTTCCTCAGCGTTATGCTCGACCCATCCGGGCTGCGGATAAATCTGCTCGTGCGAACGAGAAGCCTTCGCCAGCAATTCGCCTCGCTCATTGAAAACAATGGCTTTCGTGGCCGACGTGCTTTGGTCAATGCTGAGAATATTCACGTGCTTGCTTCTGCTGCTGCCTGGGGGCGTCTTCGCGGTTTTTCGTGGAAACGCGTAGTGGAAGTTGCTAAACTTCCTGGCGGACGGGATCTTTAGCATTAGCAAGATCCACTACGAGCTACC
>JAGQPC010000346.1 GCA_020426925.1 Planctomycetales bacterium
ACGCGCAGATTCCGTGAACCGTTACGCGAATTCTTCGTTGCAGTCGAGTCGCTTGATTTCGTCGTTTGAGCGATGGCGACGGGAGAGATCAGTCCGACAAGCAAGCACAGTGTTATGAGATATTTCATCATACATCCTTTGCGAAAAAACACTATTAGTTCATGTCCGAACAAGTGTTATATCGCAAAACTGCAAAACGCTCAACGCGCCCGGGAACCCTCGGTCGCGTGAGCGTTTGCAATGGGGCAATGATGAATAAACGCGTGCTTGTGCTTTTGCGAATTTCGGATGGCTCGCTTACAGCTCTTGAATCGAGATGTCTTTGTACCAGGCTTCGCTGGGGGGACCGGCGTGAATCTGAACGGCGATGACTCCTTTGCGTTCGATTTTCGCGTCCATCTCTTTGTAGTCCACGGTTTTCTTGCCGTTCAGAAACAGCTGAATGTGGTTGCCCTTGCACCGAATGACGTATTCGTTCCAGTCATCTTTCTTCACGAGTTTCGAATTGTCTTCACCCGCCAGGATTTTGTTGCGACGTGACTCGTCGTAGAGTTTTCCCCACCAGCCTTCGCCAACATCGGCCTGATAGCCGATCACTTCGTGATGGTTTGGGATTCGCTTGGTTCGAACTTGAATTCCGGCGTTCACGCCGTCGCCGAGTACTTTTACCTTCAAACGCAGCTCGAAATCCTCGTATTGTTTTTTCGTGCACAAAAACTCGTTCTGTGGAATCCTCTCTTTTAGCGTTCCCGCGACGATCGCTCCGTCTGACACTCGGAACGATTTTTCGTTGCCTTCCCAGCCGGCGAGCGTTTTGCCATCGAACAGTGCAACGGACTTGGACGCTTCCTTTGCGCCATCAGCGAAACTCAAACATGGCGCGCAGGCAAGCAGCGCAAGGACGAATCGACGTGAAACCATGGAATCACTCCTACGTGGAAAGCTTGGATTGCTAAGATTGGCTAGTAGTCTGTGTTAGCTTGATCTTCTGGTAGTGGAAGTTGCTGAACTTCCTGGCGGACGGGATCTTTAGCAAGATCCACTACGGGCTACCTGAAAACCAAGATGCATTGGACTGCTAATCATCATACCCGTTGGGATGATCCTTGTGCCAGTTCCAAGCCGTTTCTACGATCGATTCAATGGATGTGTATTGAGGCTGCCAGTTGAGCGTCTTTTTTGCCAACGATGAATCGGCAACGAGTTCCGGAGGATCACCCGGACGTCGCTCGCCGATTACTTCGGGAATTGGGTGCCCTGTGACTTTTCGACACGCATCGATTACTTCCCGAACGCTTGTTCCGGTGCCGGTTCCGAGGTTCAGCTTCAAGCCTTTTCCCGGTTCCAAAAGTTCGAGTGCTTTCAGATGTGCCGTCGCGAGGTCTTCGACATGAATGTAGTCGCGAATGCACGTTC
>JAGQPC010000347.1 GCA_020426925.1 Planctomycetales bacterium
GACGGACTAGAAGTCCGTCGTACGATCAGCCGTGGGGACCAAGCTGCCGCTCGCCTAATGAAGGGGCGAATAGTCGGTCGCTGTCATAAACGTCGATTCCACGTTCGTTACGATTGCTCCGCCGGCATCTTCTTTTGACTTAGCCCAAACTCGTTGCCATTCCGGATCTGCCATAAACGCCTTCCAAGATGCTTCGCGAGCCTCTTTATTTGGATACGCCAAAATATAGACCAGCGTGTTCGGCTTGTCCGTCGGCGTCCAGTATCCAATCAAATGCATTCCGTGTTTAACGAAAAGATAGTTCGTATGATTGCGAAACCTTGCATGTAGATTCGGCAGCTTGCCGTCGGCGGTTGTGTAAACTCGCTGCTCAAACAGGCGAGGTCCCGATTGTTGCTTGGCTTCGTTGTCGTCAGCAGCAGGAGACGAAACGGCATAGATTGCAACCGTAGCAACAGCAACGCAAAGTGAAATTCGAAGCAAGCCGGTTTTCATGATTGATTCCTTATCGATGAATTCTAGATGGATGAGCCAACTGGCTAACTTGACGAGAGCTGCGAACTCGACACTCGCCAACCGCAAGCTGCCAGCGATCCGTTATCGTGTCGGAATCTGTTCGCACACTCAAGCGGTCGGTGCCACATTAACGACAATTCAGCAGACATTCGCAGTGTCGAGCGAGACGTTTTGAACTATGCCAGCACCCTGCTGTTGGGAACTTTGCAATTTTTCCACGAAACCTGCGGGCGTCCGTCGGGTTAAAAGGATGCGATCGCAAATTGCATCTCAAATGATCAATTGGGGTGTGCTACTCAAGTCAGATCATCAACACGGAGAATGTGGGAAATGCGATTCTGTACATCAAGAACCTTAGTGGGCATCGTCGCGTTGGCGTTGCCAACAATCTTACTCGCGAATGAATCCGAGGATCAAATCTCACCGCCTGTGGAAGCTCCTGTTGCGGAGTCGGCGGATGAATCCCGCATCAACCTCAATCAAGATCCCTGGGAAGAACTATTGCGGTTGGCGCAGCGAGAAGAACGCGGCGAACGCGCACAGCGAGGCCGCAGGCGCGATGGCGGTGGCGCACGAGCAGACCGAGCGGTAGCTGACGATCGGCGCGAAGGCGAAAGACCGGAACCGCGAGATGAAGCTGAACCGCGACGACGTCCTGGCAGACCAGGTCCAGGCGGTCCTCCACCATCAGCTAGAGGACGAGGTCCGCGCGGTCCAGAAGACGCAGGACCGTCAGGTCGATCCGGTCCCCGGCGCCCAGGCTTCGATCGGTTTCCAGGTCCGCATTGGCTTCCAGGTCAAGGCGGCCCAAATCGCGATCGCTTTGGTTTTGGACAAGGTCGCCCAGGCGGACCAGAATTTCGCGGACAGCATGGTGGGCCAAATGCCAACCCGCGGCGTAGTTCAGGTCGGCGCTCGTCTGAAGCCCGCCACGGAGAACGCGTAGGACGCAGCGATCGAGGACCTAGAGCGGAACGAGGACGTAATCCTGAGCGAGTCGCTGCTCGTCCGCGTAGCAATCAGCCCGACCACGGTCGCATTGAAGCAGAGCTACGCGAACTGAAAAACGAAGTGAAAGAGATTCGCAAACTGCTCGAGCGGATTGCAAAGTCTGACGACTAGATCACGTCATCGCACGCGCGCTGCTTGGCAAATGTACTAGTAGTCTGTGTCAGCTTAATCTTCGGGTCGTGGAAGTTGCTAATCTTCCCTGCGGACGGGATCTTTAGCAAGATCCACTACGAGCTACCCGAAATCCCAGATGCATTAGACCACTAGCGGCTTCGAGCAGCTCGCTTCTCTTTGATCTTTGTTCGAACGTATTCCCGACGACGCTGTCGAGTCTCGGGAAGATTGATGTATTCTTCAAATTCGTTTCGAAGTAGTTTTCGATACGACGGGTCGGCGTCTAGCCCTCGCATTCGCAAATACAGCCGAGGGCGGAACGGAATTCGGTAGACTAACGATCCCAGCCAATTGCGAAACGAATACGTCAAAGTGCGATCCAGAATCTGGAACGGATTGGATGTGCAATTGTTCGTTCCGCAAACGCGATACAAGTAATAGCGTTCGCTCAAACCAGCTCGATCGCTTCTCAGGATCGCCTGGCGAAAAAGTTCTTGTGCGTCTTTTGTTGAAATCGGCAGTGCAGGCGATTCCGTAACGTATTGCGACTCCACAGCAATTCGTTCAAACACCATTTCTTGCGTCGACAGAATCCTGTGCGTGCAAAGCAATTGACCGGTGATCCCTTTCCAAAAACCGAACGTCACACCTGGAGGACCGACCGCTTCGATCGAGTACACAACGTCCACAAGTTTGTGCGCGGGCTCCATCGAATCAAGCGTTGCGACCTCGTCGTCACCGTTGATGGAATCAATTGGATAGAGTTCGACGGGCCGATCGTCCGCGAACAGAAAACGCGTCTGCAAATGATTCGCCGATGGAATCGTGCGTTTTGGCAAACCCGATTCGTCGAATATCGTTTCCGGTCCATTCGCCGTCTTACGAGTCTTCGGCTTCGAGAAATTGAAGGCCTGCCCGAAGACCTGGACGACGCTGTCAAGCGGAATCTTTGCGAGCCAAAACGTGCCATCGTGATAGAAATACCGAACAACTACATCATTCGCCGACCCCAAATCGGTGCCGGCACCAACGATATCGATCGATCGCCGACTTGAAAGATCGAACTCCGTTTCGTTTGCCGAATGTGAAGACATCTAGTCGCCGTTTCTACAACGATTCATCGAGTTCCGTAAAGACAAAGTCGATCGAGTGAAGATCTACGTTCGCTGTATCGCCCACTTGAGCGTTGATTCTGTCAAATCCGATGATCATCGATTCTTTTCCGGAAGAGGCAACTCTCAATCGGTTCGCTTCTCCGGTGGCTTCGTATGAATCGCCAATGTCGACCATGGCGAGATCATTGCCTCTCCGAGCCCGGATGACTGCTTGAGCGAAGCCGATGGCGTCGTTGTGAAATCCGGATCCGGATATCAGCGAGTGGCTCGAATTGGAATACAAGGAATCGTCGCCGTTCGAATCAAATAACGTCGCGCGGTCATTTCCTCCATACTTGCTGGTGGCGACAACTCGAGCGAAACCTCGTGCAATGATCTCGTAATCCGAACCAGACATGCGTGCAAACTCATCGGTCGCGGAGAACAGGTCGTCATCCGCAGAGTCTGTTATGAAAATCTCGTCGTTGCCTCTGCGATCGGTCTGCAAAGTGTTGAATTCGAATTGTTGCAGAGCGAGATACTGAACAGCGTTTTCCATGTAGATCGAACGAGATGATGCGTCAAACCGGTCCGCACGCTCGGTCGCGTAAACGCTCGACCGGTCGACGCCGGATCGTCCGTAGACCGAAATGGATTCGAACGACTCGCCCGAAAAATCAAACCCCGGCCCGGTAAACGCAAACTGCTCATCGGCAAACTGAAAGTAGTCGTGAGATTCAGAACCGATCAACCGAACGCTGTCGGCACCACCCGCGCCATGCATGGAAACTCGATCGAACCCGCGCAACACAACACGCTTTTGGAAATCAGTAAAACGCGTATCGTCCGGAGTCGCATAGACAATGTCGTCCCGTTCGCTGCCAATCAATTCGGCTGTGTCATGTCCGCCGCCTGATTCAACGATTGCCTGTTGGAAGCCTGTCGCCACAACGTCGAACGTCGCCGCCTTGAGTTGGACAGAATAGCCTTCGGACAGTAAGTGGTCGTCGCCGTCCGTTCCTTCAATGCGAATTCGGTCTCGACGCCCGCCGCTGCCGTCGACTTGGTAAGTCCCAAATCCTGCGGCAGTAAATTGAAATCGTCCTCCTCGCAAGAACGCCCGTTCGGAAGACACGCCAACAACATCGCCTCCGCCCGTGCCGGAAACGGTCGCGACGGCAGCTATGTCCTGTCCGCCCTGCCTAACTTTAACTTCCTCGAATGTTTGAGACGAAATCGTTCGCCCGCGGACTGACGCTTCGACTCCGGAAATTCCGATTCGCACGTCGCCGTCAGAGACAACGGACAATCGATCGCGTCCCGCGGAACTTTCGATTTGTAAGTCGCCGATGGTGGCAGCGAGGCGATACTCGACATCGTTGATCGAGAGTGAATCACCATCGACTCGAACTTCGTCGTTCCGGGAGGTGCCGGAAACTAACATGGTTCCGTTCGAGGTCACCACTAAATTCGCGATTCGCAAATTGGTTGGACGGATCAATTCCATTCGTACGACAAAGGTACTGCCTTGAACGGCCTGAATATCGGCTCGACCATCACGAGAACGCGAAACGATTTGCCCTGTGGCTCCGTCTTCTACACGAAAATCGACTCGAGCATCATCAGCGATGAACGTCAACGTTCCCGTTCGTGATGCGGTAACGCGGATCGCGTGGTCACCGGAACTGAGGAGCGATTGGTGAAAGTCGACAACTCCCCATTCCGTTTCCGTTACCGGGTTGTCAACAGCGATTTGGTCGACTTCGGTTGTTGCTGGTTGTGTCGTCGGTTGAGCGTCACCTAGTAGTGCTTCAATCGCACGTTCGATGTTGACAACCGGAATCTCAATTCCGGTCGCGGGGTCGATAACGATATCAGCCGTCGCACGCAAGTGTACAGCGATCATGTCCTGGTCGATGTCGGTTCGCCCAGCCTTCTGCATCGCTTCTCGAACCAAGACACTCGCACCAGCCACGTACGGTGCGGCCATGCTGGTTCCCGACACTGTATAAAAATCGTCTGCGACACCGTTGCGATTTCCGACGTGGTCGGGAGCAGTACTGCGAATCGCTTCGCCCGGTGCGGCGAGCATTCGCTCGTTGCGTTGGCTAAATGAACTGATTTCGCCAGACGAATTCACGCTACCAACTGGCACAACGCTGCTGCTGGAAGACGGATATCCCAGAGCCAGCGGGTTGTTCGTCGAAAAATGATTCCCGACCGCGACCGCAACGAAAATGTCGTCTTCATAGAGAGCTCGCAACTCGTCTTCGATCTGCTTGAGCTGTTGCTCTGACGAAGCTGCGTCAAATCCGATCGATAGGTTTACGGTAGTGATTGGATTTTCGAACGAGTCCTGATGATCGTGCACCCACTGCAACGCGGCCTCCAACCAATCGACTCGACTGTGTCCGCGGTCATCAAAGATTCTCAGCGCAACAAAATCGACAGACGGTGCGACTCCAGGAACCGCGGAGTCGGAACTACCGATAATGCCCGCCACGTGCGTTCCGTGTAGCCCTGCCGGACCATCGTCATACGGAGTTCGCTCTCGAGGCTCAGCAAAGTCCCATCCGCCGACGACTCGGTATTCGCTTCCGTATCCTCCTCCTAACGCTTCGTGATCAAACGCAATTCCACTGTCGATCACCGCAACCGTTTGCCCTTCGCCGCTGAGTTGATACTGTGCACGCAATGCATCCAGCGACTGATTCTGACTAGATGAAAGCGTGTGGATCTGATCAGGAAGATCGAGAGCAGGAAGACAAGGATCCAGTGAACCCTTGGATGAAGACGCAAACTGTCCAGTGATCTGGACCTGCGATGCAGCAGCGCAGTCGGCCGCTAGCAACACGCGTTCTTCGAGTGATTCGGACCGAGCGCGAAACGAGTCCGTGCGGATAGATTCTCCGCGACGTTGAATTCGGGTCATTCGTCTGTTTCTTTAAAGATGCAAAGTCTCAGTGAAGCGGCCCAATAAAACAAGACAAACTGGCTCGAGTGCGTTCCCTGCGAATGCAGTCAACGAAAAACACTTCAAATTTGAGCGTTGCTTGTAGATTCAGCCGAAGACCAAGTCTTCCCAGCATGATTACT
>JAGQPC010000348.1 GCA_020426925.1 Planctomycetales bacterium
TACGATTGAATTAGGTACATGACTGCTGCGACAAAACCGAAAACGACTGCCGCAACGCCAAACAACAGTGCGATCCCGTGCAAAATGCCGAAGACTCGTACGGAGTCAAACTTGGTCGACGAATCGTGGGGAAAAGCGTGAGCCGCCGCAATGAGCACAAGCGAGGTTGGCAGCACGAATAGTCCAACGCTCGACCGCGGTCGTCGCATCACAGCGGCTACGTAACCGACAACCAAAATTGCCGACAGGCTGATGCCGCCAAAGTACCAAGGCGAGTTCCCACCATCCTGGAACCGAATGGTCAAAAACATCCCATGCGCAACCAGACCAGAGATTGCCAAACCAATCATGATGGCGTTGCGAATCGATAACCGGAAAAAGAATCGCGTCAGCTCGCACGCTAATACGAGCAGGTAGCTCAAAGCGAAACAGGTGACGGTTACTGGAGGCATAGGATGCTTGAACTTTTTGTGTCGCATAATGATGCGACGAGTTAACCCGTGAACAAGACGCGATTCTGCTACGGGCGCGCGATCATCAATGACGCCGTCTGACCGGTCCCCGACTGATTCAATGCCAAAACGTACGGCTTGGCACACGCCAATGGACTGGTCACCACATTCACCGGACACTTCGGATCCGGATCGGAATAGTTAATTGTTGGTGGAACGACATTATTTTCCAACCCAATGATGCTTGCGGCAAGTTCGATCGTACCACTACCGGGGCCAAGATAGCCAAAAAGGCTCTTCAATGCGGTTACAGGAACGTCAGAAAGTGCGGATTGGATCGCTTTTGCTTCAGATTCGTCTTGCTCAATGGTGCTAAGTCCATGAGCGTTAACGTGCGAAATCTGGCTTGCATCGACCGACTCGGTTACCAAGGCGAGGTTGATTGAATTGAGAATCGCGTGTTCCATCGATTGGACATCATTTCCCACGTCGACGGACGAACCGTAACCAGCGATGCGACAAAAGATTTTCGCTCCTCGAGCCTGCGCGTGATCTGCGCGTTCCAAGATCAGTGCGCCAGCTCCTTCGCCATTGACCATTCCGTCTCGATCGGAATCGAACGGCCGACTTGCCGCAGTCGGGGCGTCGTTACGTTTGCGGGACACACCAAGATCGCCTCGGTAAGCACGAGGCGTCAGATTCAGTCGGCAACCCGTACCGCCACAAACCATGATGTCGGCCATTCCTCGACGAATGCAGTTGATTCCCTCAATCATCGCCAGTAGTCCCGACGCATCTCCGAGCACGACGGAGTTATTTGGCCCTTGCGCGTCTAATCCAATCGCAACATGACACGACGGCATATTAGGCAGGTACTTTAACATCCACAGCGGATTCATTTTTGACGGGAAGCTGTCGGCGAACTGGTCGAAAGAGAATTGGCCACCATCGTCGAGACTCGCGCGATAAAGCTGTTCAAGATCGGGAATATCGCTGTACATCATTTGACTGCCGAACACCGATCCGATTCGCCCTCGGTCAATGTCTAGTTCAGCAATTCCGGATTCCTCCGCCGCCATCGCTGCGGCTGCAAATGCCGTTTGGATTTCTCGGCACATCACTTTGAGGCTCTTCCGCGGCCGCACATGCTGTTTCGGATCGAAGTCTCTGATTTCGCCGCCGATCTTGGACGGCATTCCGGTCGACTCAAATATCTCCGTAACGGAAACACCGCTGGAACCGGCAATGACAGAATCCCAGAAATCGTTGCGGCCGATGCCGATTGGAGAAACAATTCCAATGCCGGTCACAACCACTTCGTGTGTCGTTGTCATAGCGAAAACTACGGTACCAATACAAATAGCAGGAGTCGGTCGGGCCGCGAAATCTGGCAAATACCTTGATCGCTAATCAACTTCATCGAACGTTGCAGGCTGTCGGAACAGAAAAGGTCCGCGTGGTCGCCATTTTCGTTTCGAAGGCTCTTTAACGCACGCGCCTGAACCAACCGCGAGCTTGCAGTATTGTTGTCGCTTAGCGCACCGTTATCCGAGGTATCGTAACTTTCAAGAACTTTGACAACAAGAATGAATAAACCAGCCGATATTTCACATTTGGATCCTCCTGTCGATTGAGTTCGGCGGCACAATCGGTAATCTATGGTTTTTCTGGCATCGGCCCCCACCATTGCCGATGCGTTCCTTTTGGGGCGTGCACCGCGTGCGGATAATCGCGGTTCTTCTAACGGATTACTATGGTTACCCATTAGTGGCTCGAAATCCCACCGAGCATATCCATCATGTCAAACAACGACACCATCAGGCACAGCGATTTTTCGTTGTCGCAGGCTCGATCTATTGTTGGTCACCTGTTTAAGCTGCGGCCAGAAATCTACTGGTGCGACTTTTTGCTTTCGTACATCGTGGGCATCTTTTGCTTCCAGCAAGTGCGTGGCGGAAACTTGCTTGTTCCGCATCAAGGCTTCACTGGGACTTGGTCGCAAACGTTTTGCTTTTTTGTTTCAAGTCTGTTGTTTTACCGATGCGGACTGTTCATCCACGAAGTGGTACATCACCGCAACGGAAAACTCCCGGTGTTTCGAGTCGTCTGGAACCTACTGTGCGGAATTCCGTTTTTGACGCCCTCGTTTGTTTATTACATGCACATCGATCATCACCGCCGAGCACACTATGGCACCAAACGTGATGGTGAATACATGCCAATGACACATCGCAGTCCCTGGTTCATGCTGTTCTATTTGTCATGGAGCTTCATGATTCCGCTTGTCGTCGTCGCGCGGTTTCTCGTGTTATCGCCGATCGCCTGGATCAGTCCCGCGTTTCGAAAATGGATTCACAATCGGTGCTCCTCCATGGTCATGGATCCGTCGTACATTCGCCCACTGCCAACTAAGCGCACTCTGCAGACAATTCGCCTACAAGAAGCCTGTTGCTTTCTTTGGATCGTTGGACTGATTGTCGTCCCTCCGTTGTTTCTGGATCGATGGGCGATACCGTTTGCGGTGCACGCATACTTAATGAGCGTCACGATCGTGTTCTTGAATTCCATTCGAACGCTGGGATCTCATCGCTGGCAGAACGAAGGCGGCGAGATGTCGTTTGTTCAGCAACTTGAGGACTCTGTGAATTATCCTCACGCACCAATCCTCAGCGAAATCTGGGGGCCTGTTGGAACTCGCTACCACGCGTTACACCATCTGTTTCCCACGATGCCTTATCATTCGCTGGGCCGCGCACACCGGTTGTTAATGGCGAACTTGCCTGCCGATTCGGTTTACCGACAAACGGTCGCTCGATCGCTGACTTCCAATTTGATAGATCTTGTTAGAACGGTACTGTCGCGAAATAGCGAGAAAAGCCCTAATCATCAGCAGCCATATCTTCATTCTGCGCAGTCTTGAACAGCAACTGCTCTACTCGGCAGCATAACCGCAACGTAGAATCTAAAATCTAGAACTTCCAGTACAACGGCGATGGATTATGTGCAAGTGGTCCCTCGCCGTTTGCCTACCGCAACGAAAAACAACACGAATTGCTTGATGACGACCACGAATACTGCTCGAACCTTTCTTTGTTTTGCAGCCATTCTTTTTATTGCGCCGTTGGCAGCAGATGACTCCGCGACAATCGGAATTTCGAAAGATAAACCGTCGGATGGTCGGTTTGTCGAGATCGACGGCGGATATA
>JAGQPC010000349.1 GCA_020426925.1 Planctomycetales bacterium
GGCGAATACGTGCCGCTTGGAAACGTATTCCCTTGGTTGTACACGTTGACTCCAATGCAAGCGGGGCTTACCAGCGGCACTACCCCGACCGTCATGACCTTCAACGAGATTCGATTTTGCCCGAGCATCTGTTTCGAAAACGCTGTCCCGCATTTAGTTCGAAAACAGTTGAACACACTTCGCAACGATGGCAACGAACCTGATTGTCTGATAACTGTTACCAATGACGGTTGGTTTTGGGGATCGTCCCTGCTTGATGTGCATCTAGCTTGCGGTGTCTTTCGCGCCATTGAAAATCGCAAGCCGATGCTAATTGCAGCAAACACGGGGTTTTCGGCGTGGATAGATTCACACGGCATAGTTTGGTCACAAGGCCCGCGCCGCGAAGAAGGAATCGTGTATGCAACCGTTGGACGATTCCGCGACGAGATCAGTTTCTATCGACGAATCGGCGATTGGCCTGCGTTCACAATGTTCTTGATCTCGGTGGTATCGCTAATTTCACCGCGTCCAAGATCTTGATCTCGCGCCGTTAGGCGCAACAAAAAAACGCGGTCCCTTCCGTCGTACGACAGACATTCCGCGTTTTTGCGACTTGCAAGCGGACACTCCACTTGCGGTTATCCAACAATCTCGCCGCCTAGCCAGGCAAGCCAAATTAGCCAAGCAAACCGAACTTCTTCATCTTGTTGTAAAGCGTTACGCGGCTGATACCAAGTTCAGCAGCCGTTTCCTTGCGATGCTGACCATTGCGATTCAACGAGTGCTCGATGATCTTTTGTTCCAACAGATCAACTCGAGCAGCCAGCGTCTTGCTGCACCCGTTTTGTTCCATAACGCGCTCAAGGAGCTTAGCTACGTCGTCGCCGTTCTGCGATACAGCCGCCACACCAGCCATTTGGTGACCGTTGCCTTCCGCGTGAACCGATGGCATCGGCTGTTGAACAGGCGTCGGCACCTTTGGAACTGCTACGACAACTGCTGTGTCGTGCATTCGGTGTGGCAAGATTCGTGCAGCCTCGTCCATCGACGGGCATGGAATCAGTTCGCGTTCGAACCCGATTCGTCGGCGAAGATCTTCAAGATCGGTTGCGTCACAGTTAATTACCAAGAACTTTTGCTTCATCATCGTAGTACCGCATCATGTTTGAGTAGCAAAACGCTGCTTTCGAAAATTGGCTCCTCCATTCGGCAGACGTCAGAAAAGGGATACCGTTCCAAACCGGCATCAAAATCACAAAGTCGAATTCACGAAACATTTCGATAAACAGGCTGCGTTGAAGTTTCGCAGCATCATGTTCACCCGTTAAACATCGAGCCTAATTGCTCTCAACGCATCAACAAGTATTTTTGTCACCAAAGTGAAACTCAAGACCTCTTTACCCGTCCGATTGCAACGATTCTTTCGATTTTCCGCCGCTCATTTGGGGTGTCTCTGCGGTCAAGTGGTGAGTTTCGTCAAGTTTTTGATTCAAAAAAACACCCGTGACAACATTCATTAATATCAGAATTTTCAGAAAACACCACTAAAAATGTTAAGGCAACTTTTCGATTGTTGGTGATTTAACGCTGATAGGTGTGTCCATTCGGGGCAACGCTGGTTGATTACCGGTACCGATAGACGGGTAAGCCACCCACGAAGAACACTCCTGCAACATCTCACAGGCTGTCCAGTTGCTTGTAGAACACGGATTCGACTGAATTAGCTCATGCGAGTAAGCAGACGGGATCGGCCAACTCGAGCTGAAGGTACGTCATCTGGCTTGTGCCGGATGCTTTTATCCCGGTTAAGCGGTGAAAAGGTGCTGAAGCTCGCGGAAGCTGAAATGTACGTGCCATGCAAGGCGTGTCGACGAGAACGGTCGCTGAGATCAAGGCTGAGCATGCTTGGTCTGTTCGGAGGGCGCAGTACGCTGGCGAGGATTGCCGGAGTCACTGTGCAAAGCTAACTCGATCACTTTTGGAGATTCTGCTCGCGATTTCTCGACGCAATAAGTGTTTTCACGTACTTTGGCTATTGGGTATGTTGACCTGTGTGACGTGCGCGGTAGTCAAAAGTTGAAAAACAGCATGTCTTGCTTCGACCGGAAACGACTTCTTCGGATTGGATGATGGCACGACCACGGATTAAGATTGCGCGGCGGTGTGAACCACTGGAGTCGCGTTGTCTATTGGCGTTTGACACATTGGCCATCAGTGAAATCTCGGCGTCAAGTACGACAGAGATACTTGACGACGACGGCGATGCGTCCGATTGGGTCGAGATCTACAATCCCACAAATGAAGCGATCAATCTTTCCGGTTGGTCATTGACGGACGATGCGACGGAACCGAGAAAGTGGAGTTTTCCTGAAGTCGTCATCCCAGCTCGCGGTTACGAGGTGTTGTATGCGTCGGACAAAAACCGCCGCGATCCGAACGAGCCGCTTCATCTAAACTTCAGGCTTTCAAGTAACGGAGAATATCTAGGGCTCATCGATCCTGGAGGAGCCATCGTTTCGGAATTCTCGCCGACGTTTCCGGAATTCGCTACAGATGTGACCTACGGGTTCCCAGCCGAATCGGAGATCTTGATCGACGAGACAACTGGCTATCGTTACTACTCGCCGTTCGAAGAAAACGCGGATTGGCGATCCGTTGAATTCGACGATTCAGATTGGTCCGAAGCTCAAGGCGCAATCGGATACGACACTCGCGCCAGTCTGACCAACGCCGGTTTTGAGCGTGGAGACTTGTCTTTGTGGGAATCGCTTGGCGACGCCTCTGTGCGAAAAGCATCACTGGGTATCACTCCGCGTGACGGCGATTTTCTCGCGATACTGAATACAGAGCAATCGAACGCGACTCGCCGCAATGGCGAAACTTTTTTTGGGCTTGATATTCTGTCGTTGAATGATGTTGTTGGCGAGTCCGTAACACGCGTTAGTGGCATCAAACGAGAATTCGCGGTGCAGCGTGGTTCTGTGTTACAGTTCGATTGGAAGTTGTTGACTGACGACCGAGCCAATCCCGACTTCGCGTTTGTGACTGTCTCTGATGGCACGTCGTTAACGCGTCTCGCTACGGTCAACGACGTCTCTGCAACGTCACCGTCTGAATTTGCACGCGAAACTCCTTTCCGAACGTTCCGCCACATTTTCTCTGACACCGGCACGTTTACAATTGGCGTTGGCGTCGCGCAAGTAAACGACAGGTTTGATCATACCGCAGTCTTGTTGGACCGTTTTTTGATTGATGGCGAGGGCGATACTGAGTCGTCGTACGGATCGATCATTGATACGCCGATTGATACCGACACCAAGAATGAATCAATTTGGGCTCGGTATGAATTCGACGTTGACGATCCAAATGACATCACGTCGTTGCGGCTGGATGCAAAATACGACGATGGTTACGCGGCGTATCTAAATGACGTGCTCGTTGCTTCGAAAAATGCGCCGGATCGTATTGCGTGGAATTCGGCTGCAACGGAATCTCATCCGAATCGGGACGCAGTCCAGTTTGAATCGGCGCAACTCGACAGCTTGCTGATGCGCGTTGGTAAAAACGTGCTTAGCATTCATGCGCTAAACGACTCACAGCAGCGCGAGGATTTTTTGTGGGAGGCGAGGCTTGTTGCGACGGGACCACCAGCAGAAGAGCCGACTTTCTTGTTGACCCCGACTCCTGGATTTCCGAACGCGAACGACACCTTGGCATTTGCTTTGCCGATTCAGTTCGACGTTCCTGCCGGGTTCTATGATGCTCCGGTCGAGCTCGCGATGACGTCGGATACTCCGAACGTGACAATTCGCTACACGACAGACGGAAGTGAGCCGTCCGAACGCAACGGAAGGGTCTACACGACACCGATCACAGTTGATTCGTCGACTGTCGTGCGAGCGATCGGAATTGGCGAAAACCTCGTCACCAAAGCGGCTACGACGGCTTCGTACCTTTTTATTGATGACGTTGTGCGACAAACGTCAACCAGCGCGATTCGCGGTGGGTTTCCGGCAGATTGGGGTCTCGGAGAAACCGCCGACTACGAAATGGATCGCGACGTCATTGGGCCTCGTGACCGATTTGGCGGAAAGTACGCGGCAACGGTACGTGATGACTTGTTGTCGGTGCCAAGTATTTCGATCGTCATGAACCGAAGCGATTTGTTTGGTGAAACGGGAATCTATTCAAATCCAAATGGGCGAGGTGAAGATTGGGAACGACCCGTGTCGGTCGAGTTCATCAATCCGGCTGACCAATCGAGCGTTCAAATTGACGCGGGGATTCGGCTCCAGGGTGGAATTTCCCGGCAGATCGCGTCAAAACGATCGCTCCGTCTTTTGTTTCGCAGTCAGTACGGTGAATCGAAACTGCAGCTGCCGCTGTTTGGGCCAGACGGTCCGTCCGAATTTGATTCTCTTTCGTTGCGATCGAGCAGTGGAGAGCATTTTGTTGGTGTGCATTACATTCGAGACGAATTCGCGCGAAGGACTCAGGCGGCCACCGGAAATCCTGCTGCGCGTGGGACTTTCATGCATCTCTACATCAACGGAATCTATTGGGGACTGTACAACCCGACGGAGAGGATCAGTGCTCAATTCGCGGTGAACCATGATGGTGGAGAAAAACAGGATTACGACGTCATCAATGCAGGTGACCTCGGTAATGAACAGTTCACGGCGATTGACGGAAATCTTGACACGTGGAATGAACTTGTCGATCGCGCCGCTTCATTAGGGTCACTGCGGACGCAGCGTGAAAAGACAGAGGCGCTGCTCGCGCTCGAAGGACGAAATGCGAGCGGTGAGAAGGATTCGTCAATTGAACCTCTGTTGAATATCGACAATTTCATCGATTACTTGATCGTAAACGTCTTCGTTGCAAACAGTGATTGGCCACATCGCAATTACTACATGTACCGCAAACGCGGACCGGACAGCGAGGGATTTAAGTTCCAAGTCTGGGACGCCGAGTTCACGCTGGACGGTGGAAACAACTCGATTCGAATGTCGACGCTGAACAATGGCCCCACAACGATTCTGCCGCCGCTGTTAACGAGCGATGCGTTCGCCGTGCGATTTTCTGACCGAGCCGAAAAGTTGTTCGCTCCGGGCGGTGCTCTGTACGTCAATCCAGATTCGAGAACTTGGGATCCCCAGAATCCATTCAACAACGTTCCGGCCGCTCGGTATGCAGCGTTAGCCGAAGAGGTGCGTTCACCGCTTGTTCCTGAATCGGCTCGCTGGGGTGACGAGCGAGCCGCTGAAACGATCGGCGATGGATTGTTCACTCGCGACGAAGATTTCGATTCATTGGTGAGCCGCAATCTGCGCACATTCTTTGCCTCACGGTCGACGAGTTTTTTGTTGGGCCTGCGGTCGGATGGACTCTACAAGCAAGCACCGGAGTTCTCTGTCCAGCCTGGTCGAGTTGACGACGGCACGACTGTCACGCTGAAGACTGACAACGTGGAAACTATTTTCTACACGCTGGATGGATCGGATCCGCGCGCTGCCGACGGTGGCGTCGCTGATTCAGCGATTCGATTTAGCCAAGACATCCGGATCACGCAGCGAACGCGAATTCGTACTCGCTCGCGAGCCGGAAGCGATTGGTCAGCGATCAGCGAAGGCACTTTCTTGATTGGTGTCGATCCGGCAAGTAATGAAAATCTCGTGATATCGGAAATCAACTTCAATCCGCACGATGCCAACACGACGTTTGGCGATCTGTTAGTTGACAACGATCAGTTCGAGTTCGTCGAACTCCACAACCCAAGCGACATACCGGTCGATCTGACCGGAGTTCGGTTAGTGCAACAGTTCAGCCAGGGCGTGTCGTTTACCTTCGGCGAACAAATATTGGAACCGGATTCTCTTGTCGCGATTCCGCGCAACCTGGACGCGTTCGTTTCTCGCTACGGAAGTGCGGTGAACGTGGCCATCGGTGACTCGCCTGTTCGATCGTCATGGCACTACACTGGCTCGTTAGGCAACGGTGGTGACCTCGTAAAGTTGGTTGCACCGAACGGTATCGCGATTACAGACGTCGCGTACGATGATTCGTCCGACTGGCCTGGCCGCGCGGACGGGAATGGAAGTTCGCTGGAAAGGATCGAGCCGTCCGGCGATCCAAATCTTTTTTCTAGTTGGCGAAGCAGCAGCGAATATGGTGGGTCACCCGGAAAAGCAGGGCTTGGCCCTGATAACCGAGTTGTCATCAACGAGGTCCGAGCTAACTCGGTTGAGCTTCCTGGTGATCAAATCGAGCTCAAAAACACGACGTTGTCTCCAATCGACGTTCAAAATTGGTACCTGTCAGACTCGTCGAACGATTTGTTTAAGTTCCAGTTCGAGTCACGCACTCAGCTAACAGCAAAAGGCTATTGGACGCTACTGCAGTCTGAATTTAAATTCGACATCGACGGGATCAACGGTGACGATGTTTTCTTGATCGAAGCCGATGAAAGTGGAAAGCCGCTTCGGTTCGTCGATCGAGTCGAAACCGATCCAATGCTGCCTGACACGTCTCACGGTCGCTGGCCCGATGGGATGGGAAGAATTTATCCGTCAAGCGAGCCGTCGTTTGGATTGCCGAATCGTGGTCCGCAAGTTGGTGAAATCGTTATTTCAGAGGTGCATGCGTCGGCGAACGCAGAAGGGGTCGCAGGTTTGGATGGAGTTCGAGAGCTTGAGTTTATTGAGCTGCATAATTGGACGGGAGATGCGATCGATCTTTCGAAGTTTGCAATAGCCGGAGACATCCAATTTGTGTTCACACCTGGAACAACGCTCAGCCCTGAAGAAACCGTAGTTGTCGTTGGATTTGATCCAGTCGCTGAGCCGACGAAAACATCGTTGTTCAACCTCCTATATCAATCGACCGCCAAGTTGATCGGTCCTTACGATGGAGAACTTCCAGATCCAGCAGGCGTCGTTACGCTTACCACTTCCGTCGGTTTCGATGATACGACACTGACAACCATTGTCGACGAAGTGCGATACGACACAGTCCAACCGTGGGCCAGCGATACGCAGGGAACGGACAATTCGTTGAATCGTTTGTCGAGTCTTGCGTTTGGGTCGGCAAGCAGCAGCTGGCGGTCGATTCGCGCAAACCCAGGGCGAGTAGAATTTCAGGCTCTCGTCGGCGACTTAACGCAAGACGGATCGATTAACGCAGCAGACATTGACGCGCTGTGCTCGTCGATTCGCGCAGATGATTTGAATGCTCGCACCGACTTGAATGGTGACGGGCGAATCGACATTGATGATTTTCATTTTCTCATTGAGGACGTGCTCGGCACCACGGCGGGCGACGCAAACCTCGACGGACGGTTTAACTCGCAGGATTTCGTAGTCGTTTTTCAGGCGGGAGAATTTGAGGATGGCATCGAAGGCAATTCGACGTGGGCTCGTGGCGACTGGAATTGCGATCGCGATTTCACGACGAATGATTTCGTGGTTGCGTTTCAGTCCGCTGCTTACACAACATCAGCTAGATCGGTAATGTCTGCGGCCAACGCGGAATTCGTGGTCGCTCGATGTGACTTTGGCAGCACCGATTCGACGAACGTTGAGGGCGTTAACCGAAGAAGAATCGTCAATGCGACTCGCGAGAAAGCCGATCGACCGGTTGCGCTGCTAGAGACCATTGTCGATGCCTTGTTTAGAGATTAACCGATTACGCACACGATTGATCGATCGCGAACTTATCAAATGAAAAAGCCGACTCGCATTCTGCGAGCCGGCCGTTATACGTGTCGACAGCGGGCTGTCGGGAGACAGAGAACTCTGGTGCTCGGGTTTGGGAAGCCCAGAGAAATCATGGAAGTGTTGACGAGTGTCGTCTTCCATTAAACTCTAGCTTACGAATCTGTCTGCTACTCGTTCCATTTGACCATTCGCAGGAATTGTCCACCACTGTCGTACCAACCAGGGTGTAGAAACCGACACCACGAAACCTTCACCAAGTAATTCGCGTACGCGTCTTTCGACTGCTGAAGCGAAACGACAACGTACCGTGATGCAATGGGCTCTTGGTGAAAGAAGCCAATTCCGCTTGGCGATAGGTTCTTGCCCGCGGCGTAAGTAACCTCACCACACACCTCCATTTCTTCAGCGCTGTTGACCGGTGTGACCGAAAACAACTGCGTGTACGCAATCCGTTGATGAGCTCGCCGATCGACAAACACATTGGGAAGCGTCGCGTATTGAATGACGCCTCGTATCGAGTTTTCGATGTCGAGCGGGCTGCTGCTTACGCAAACTGAACGCTTGCCACGGTTGTCAAGAAGTGCTGGCATGTGGATTAGCCTCTTGGCCTTCTAGGCTTCGTCGAATTTGAGAATGACTGACGGCAGGATCGCAGATGCATGTGCACAAACGTTCGTTGTGTCTCGACGAACGGCACATGGCGGTTTGCCGCGAGGCCTGCCCTTTAGGGATATCTACTTTACGCGGCATTTCGAGTCAAAGAGATCGCGACCAGCTAATGCCGCCAAACCATTAACTATCAACTTGGGCCTAAAATGCGAGCGCAAATGATGCCGAAAGCCACCGCCGCGATGCCCAAAATCACGTTCGTTCCGATATTCAACACGGCCAAAGGAAGACTAGCCTGAGCGTACCGTACGGTGTCGTGGCCAAATGTCGAAAACGTCGTGAACGCGCCCAAGAAGCCGGTTACCAAAAGAGTTCTGTGCGATGATGTTAACCATTGCGATTGATTCTCGAACTGCAGCAGCAAACCGATTAGGAAACACCCCACGACGTTGACCGTCAAAGTTCCAATCGGAAAACCGATTGCGACTTTCCTTTGCACGAACTCCGTGGCAAGAAAACGCCCGACAGCGCCGAAGGCTCCGCCGATTGCGATGAAGAAAATGTGCTTCACGTCGGGTTCCGTTTTTCAATCTGTGATCGCATTACAGGCTTTCCACGAAATAGACCAGGTCCTTCAG
>JAGQPC010000350.1 GCA_020426925.1 Planctomycetales bacterium
GCGAATAACGATCAGCGCATGCTGTAAATTCCTTAAATCCAGCACGCCGAGATCGGTCAAATCCATATGCCACTCGTTGCCGTTGTAGAGCGACAATAGCACCTAGTCCCTCATCACAACCGCAAACGCCGGATGGACATAGCAATGACCCGGCTGCCGCGGCTGGCCCGCAGGTTGTAACGAATGACGACAACGTCCAAACAGAGCGGCGTGCGAATCAGTGAATCAAAAAACTGTGGATATATCTCAATGGGTTAGAGTTCCGTAGACAGCGTTGATTGAATTGAGCGAGCGTCGTTGCGACCAGGAGAACACCGTGGGCCGCTCTGTGACTCCCGCTTGGTCGGATCAATGGAGATTGCTGCCGCTCCACAGTAGAAATAGCGATTCAAGTCCCGAACGCCGTTGACTTGCGTCGCTTAGCCCGCCACACTGAGTTCACGTTTGCGAATTGCGTAGGCGGTGTAGTCATTGATGTTGTCAAGCGATATTCTTACAGAAATGTGTAGAATGCTAACGACAGCCAGTAACATGGTGAACAGTGAACTACCTCCATTATTGCGAGGAACATTCTCCAGAAGGCAGGATCTTGATCCTGAACGTTGGCCTTGGGTCAGCGGGTATGCGGTAGCTGCGAATCGATGCCTTCAGTCGCGCAGTTACCTTTGCCAAAGTGAGCGAGTTATGGTTGATGAGGTTTGGCTTCGCCGCCGTGGCTACGTCCATTTCGACCGGCATATTTCCCGAACAAGTCTATTGGATCGGGTCCAGGATCCGCGATACGTTGGAAGACACGCGTTCATGCCTTTCGTTGGGTACGACGTCGAAGAGCCACGATACAAGGCTATCGACCGACAAGTGCAGATAAAACGCAGGCCAATTCGTTTCGCAGCTCACTTGGATTCGCATATTTTTGCCTACTATGCATCGCTCCTGATGCCGCTGTACGAAGCAGAGCTTGTTGAGACCGGCTTGGGTAGGCAAGTCGTTGCGTATAGGACGCATCCTGAGCCGAAATGCAACATCCATTTTGCGAACGACGCGTTTGAATGGATTAAGCGTCGCAAGCAAGTTGTTGCGTTTGCAATCGACATAGAAGGTTTCTTCGATTCGATTTCTCACGGCTTGCTAAAAGAGCGTTGGCAAGCGGTTTTGAATGTATCCACTTTGCCCAAAGATCACTACAAGGTCTTCCGGGCAATCACAAAGTACGCTTGGGTATCACTCAATGACTTGAAGAGCTCTCTTGGTTTTGGGCGTAGCCGACTGGAGAATTCGAGGAAACCATTCTGTACGCCCCAAGACTTCAGGAGGCTCATCGCAAAGGAAAAGAAGATTCGCGTGAATGAGGATACGAAAGGCATTCCGCAGGGCTCACCGATCAGCGCGTTGCTTTCCAACATCGCGATGCTCCATTTTGACAAGGCTCTAAATTCGTTTGTCACAGAAAGGCGTGGTGTGTACCGTCGGTATAGCGATGACATTCTTGTCGTACTTCCGACTGACGCTGCTGCCAACTTTGAAGATTATGTAGATCGACTCCTGAAGCAGACGACCCGATCGCTATCTGTCAATCGAACGAAAACCGTTATTTCGTCTTTCAAGGAGGAGAGAGGCTCGTTGACTTGTGACATTCCACTCAGCTACCTCGGATTCGAATTCGATGGAATTCGAAAAACAGTGAGACCTAAAACACTGGCACGGTTTCATCGACGCATGATCCAAGGGATCCGTTCCGCAAAGAGGGCCGCATTGAAAGCAAAGAAATTTGGGGCCGATTCTCGTATTCGAAAGCGCGATCTATATGAACGCTACTCGCATCTCGGAAAGCGGAATTTTGTCTCATACGCCTATCGAGCTGCCACAATCATGGAGGCACCGGAAATTCGACGGCAAGTGAGAAAACACTGGCACAATCTGAATCATCTGATCACTGAAGCTCAGACTGAAGTTGATGAAAAGTAGCAGTGTCCAATGCAAGCCCAACACCTGAAGAGTACCTTCTAAATTTATCGGAGAACATTCAGACGCTGGCTTGACTGATTCAATATGGCTGTATCGGCGCACGTACCATGCCGTTGCCAGCGTCTCCAAAAGGCAGGTATTGAAGTTTGCGACTCGAGCAGTTTTGCAGCGGATTACCACGAGTCTCGGGCACAAGGACCATGAGACTATCGATTGTTGCTACTCCGTCGCCAAAAATGGGGGCAGATCGGGGGCACGTACTGGCAATGCAACCTCAGTGCTAGTAAGATTTAAGAGAAACGGTTAGTTGCTTCAATCGCTAGGAACTAAACGACTTACGACACATTTGCAAACGAAGACCAACGTAAGAAAAACGCCGAAAACTAGATTCAGGTTCTAGTGAGGTAACACTCGTGGAGGTTCGAATCCTCTCGCTCGCATTCTTCGATTTTCTCGCCGAATCAAGCGTTTTTTGATACCTGCCAACGTCGGCAGTGCGGCCCGTTTAAGGATTAGCAAAAGCGGTAGCTTACCGGATTTGCTCAAAACGGGAGCATATCTTGCGTAGACGCGGACCATCTAAGCCGGCTCCAAAGTACCGAAACACAAGACCGGCTCGACATCGCAATCTCGCCATCGCTTACTTACGGCGAATGCCAAGCAGGCCAATCGCAGCGAGTGCGATCAAGGCGGCGTTTGCTGGTTCAGGAATAATGTATCCCCGAATTTGACCACCAACCGCAAACGATCCGTCAACCGTGAAATCGGCGGCAAAAGTTGACAACGATAGTCCTGGCTTCATCGCGGGGCCAAAATCGTATGATGGACTTCCGAAGCCAGCTGGGTCGAGCTTGAATAGCTTGCTCTCAGTGTTGACGTCAAACAGTCCACCGAGGCCGATTGCGCTGCCCGTGAGATTGCCGGCGCTCGACGTTAGCTCAAAAGTTGTTATCGCTTTCTGCGAAGCTATACTGAAATTGCCACTGCCAGGGTCGTATATAAGATGCACGTCATCCGGGCCGGGAGGTCCGACGGGGATCGCCCCAGAACTGACCGAGGCCATCAAAGCACCAAATACGACAGATAAAAGACTCTTACCCATAACTTCGGCTCCGTAGTTGTACGATTCAAAGTACGTTGCCGCACGCTCACGAAAAAAGGGCATTCACACATCTGCACCACGAGCAACCCGCATCTGACGCTGGGAAGTGTGGTGAACGTGCAAATGCCCTAATTAGCATCCCTTTCGAAAACTCAATTGCGCAAACGGTGCATGTTGAGCGAAGAAAGATTCGGATTTCGCGAGCCCTCTGAGGCTTGCGATGTGCGACGACGACCAACTTACCCGACGCATCAAGCATGTCAAGGAATTCACTTCGTTCCGCTGAACCGATGTTGAGAAGAAAGTTGAACATTGCGATTCCGCTGGCCTATATGGCCATAGAACCAGCGTTCGTTATGTCCAGGCTGATGTCGATGGCCCCTTCGTAAAAGAAGGTGGACGATGATTGCCGGTGATTCACGCCCTGCTACTTGCCGCACTCCACGTGCTGCAATCAAGCCGACACAGCGGCGGCAAACGTTCACTTGAGAGCCGCTCATGGGATGCGGCTACCGTTTTACTACCGATTTGGCAAAATCGAATCAAGCGCGATATCAGGACGACGTGCCACAGCGAATTGATTCGTGAGCCAAAGCGACTTCTTGAGAGCGAATACGCTCACCATCAAAAACAACTGACAAGTTGGTGATGTCTCGAAGTTGAGGATCACGTCTATTCGGCGACAATTGTCTTTCCGGTCATACGTTCATTTCTTCTAGGCCAAACTAGAAGTCGTCTTCCGCACTTGGCTGGCACTGTGACGACGCCTGCTCGGATTGAGCTGCATTCCACTACTTACTCTGCATGGCGGCTTGTTCTGCGCCGGATCGCGATTGTTGTCAAAACAACAACGGGAAGCAGCCTACCAACGGGCTCGGGCACTGCGTTTGAAGGTACCCATTTAGGGCCCAACTCAAAACCGCCGTCAGCCAACGCCGCAACAAGATCGCCGGAGTCAAATACGCCGTCACCGTTGACGTCGCCGTCAGACCAAAGAGCCGGATCTCCAGTTTCGTATTTGCCATTTTCAAACATCTGAATCAAATCACCGGTGCTTAATTCCCCGTCTAGGTTGACGTCACCAATCCACGTGTGCAGCTTAGTTTCGTCTCCAATGAAGAAATTGAGGTCGCTCACATCGACGGCCCCATCGCTATTCACATCAAACTTAGGGTCCTGGTCGCCGTTTGCGATTGCGGCTGAGAGAATGTTTACGTCTCCCTCACCAAGAGAACCGTCACCATCGAAGTCGCATGGGTCAATACTTCTCATAAAAAAATTGTCGATATCGTAGTTGTCGGCTGCGCCACCGGTCCGTGCGGCAAATGCTGGTCGGAAGTTACCTGTGGTGCTCAAAAGGTCAACAGTGACAGTGAGAGTATGCCTGGTGCCATCAACGCCATCGATAAGGGTGAGTGTGAAGTCATCACCGTCGATTGAGATCTCTGACCTGTGCCAAACGCCAGGATCGTCAGTGACCAGGTCAAACTCGGCTCGTTCAAAGTTTTCTTGGCTGAGCTTCTCGCCATCGAAGTGCACCGAGACATGATTGCCGACAGGCGCCATGCCTTCGGGCTCGTCTTGAGGCTCGATATCGTTGTTGAACGTGTCAAATCCAATGCCAAGGGCGCCCTGCAAGTTAGGGTCTTCGTATGGTCCGAAGTCACCAAAGTTGGCGCCTGTCTCGCCGTATTCGTTTGTCGGAAGGAGAAGGACCGCGAATCCACCCTGGCTTCGAATGCCGTCTGAATCAAGAGCTCGGAAATCGAAGCTGGCCGTCGTCTTATTTTCCGTCGACGACGAATTATCCCAGTCAAATGCCATTACATTGGCAGTATCTGGAGATTCCCTCGCAATGCGGAAGTACCCCTCCGTGCTTTCCTCTCCGCCCTGTTGAATCAGTTCAGATGCTCGACCAGTCTGATTCGATGTGGCATAGGGCGAACCACCAATTAGTGTTGGTGTTCCCGGTCCAAAGATCGCTGAGAAGTCCTGAAAGTAGCCTTGCGACAGAACGATACGAGGAGCGGCAAGTGAACAAGCGACAATCAGGGCAAATTGAAATTGCGACTGGGTAATCGCATTCAAACTTGAAGGCAATGCAGGCTTTTTCATGTTTTGTGTTTCCGCAACGGCAACGTCACTATGATTCTTTGAACGGCAAATGCGATGCCCAATATCCCGATCTGTAAGAAGGCCGATGGTTCTGGCACGACAATTACGCCAAACTTCGTCATCTCACCTGGTCGATCCGAATCAAAGCCGCCGCTGGGGTGGAAGGCGTTAAGGGACCTCCAGTTGTCTGCAATGTCACTTTCAGTTAGCCCGGGAACCATGACGTTCCCCATGTCGGTTGTTCCCCTCAAACAGTCGGCGCATGTCGGATCGGTCGTGAACAGTACGAAACTCAACGTATTGGCATCAACGATACCTCCGAACGGATTGTTGAATCCAGGGTTTGCATGCGGCAAGAACCTTGTCGTGTAGTCCGGATCTATTTTAACGGTGTCGAAATGGAACAGATTCGTCTGCAAGGCGAAGCCTGTATAAGCGGCTGTCGTCTCGGAACGCAGCGTTAAGTTGCCCGTGATCTGGTTGTATATCCAGGTCGCTTCCTCGCCGGAACTGTTTACGACTAAATCTGTCCAGCCAGATAGCGGAGTCATGCCAATGCCAACAATCACAACCACAAGGACGAATAACTGCTTCATGACTTTCTTTCCACAGAAATACAAATCGGGCTTCCGCATCAAGCAGATGAGGCCAACAGTTTGAGCTTCGAAGTTAACCGAAATCCGCGTTGAATTCATGTGTTGCTGTGGGAAAACGATCGGCGTTCGTGTTGAAGTAACAGAAGACGAACACTGTGTATCGGGAACTGAATCGGAAGCAACCGTGAGGCAATCATGATGGCTAATTCTTGTTGACGTTTCGGTAATCGCGGCCAACTTTCAGACGCGAAAGATAATGCCGTTCAACAGGAGAGTCGTTTCCGCAGCTTGATGAATACTGCTGCGACGATTCCCAAGAGCGAAAGCTGCACGAACGCGTTTATTTCAGGAATCGCGGTGACCACATTTGAAATTGCGTAAAACGTGTGACTCTCTGACGTCGGTTTAGACACAAACTGTTCTCTCATCCACTCGGAACTCAATGAGTCCTGCCATGTTCCATAAACGGCATTACCGTCTGCGTGGCCCAGTTCGAGCCCGAAAGCTCCGGTTCCGTCGGCATCTGAACCAGTCCAAACCGGGCCAGATGATGGAGCTGTTCCTAACTCGGTAATGCCGATGCCAATATCTAAGTTGCCGTCCCAAAGATCCGTGTAGTTATTAGCGACTTTGTGGCCATCGACGCGGTATATGGGAACGCCGGTTCCAAAGGTCGTCGTGTTGTTTATGGCGTGTACGGTCGGTGTCGAAGCCATCGCTCTCCAGGTTAGCCCCCAAGTACTGACTACTGGTGCGGCGTCAGCGAGGTCTTGCACAAACTGGTTGTACACTCCAATTGTGGGAAGCGTTGCGTCTCTCGTCGTCGACGAGAGGAACACGAGGCGATACTGATCGCCTGGTGACACGCCTGATGGTTGAAAAACAAGGGCGGCGTGCAGCTCAATCGCATTCACCGCTAGTAGAATCGCACAACATGAAACCCAAATGCGTGGCACAGCTAATCCCTCATACCAGTTTTCGCCGTTTGAATCTTTATGCGGCAGTCCCGATTTGGAAACGATCGAGCCTCCCAGGCGTCGCTAATCAACGATAGTTGGCTACAACGCGTTCCGTCCCAGGCCTTGCTTGGACGCAAAAGCTGTACCAAGCCAGGCATTCTGTAACTTTGACTTGGTAGGGGCGCATGCATGAACACGCGATCTTCATCGGACACACGATGTGCCAAACGATCGATAAAGACACCGAATTTGTAATTCGCCTGCCTCCTCATGCGTTGCCGAGCGTGCGTCGTCGCACTTGTACCGTGCGTTTGTGTCAGTTTCCGCTGCGGATAGAACCAGGCAGTTGCAGTGAACGCCTGGGCGAGAGTGTTCTATGCGTGTACAGGCACGTATGGCGTGATTTTGATAAGATGCCGACTCCTGAAAAAATTTGACAATTCCACAGCCTCGGGACGCACCATGTCATTTATTGTTAAGCTCTCGCATTCACGTTGGAAAGCGCCTGTTAAATGGCTGATCGGATCGATCGTCCTCGCTTCCGCCACCACGCACTCCGTCGCTCAGTACCCCAAAGTTGGCAAGGCTGTTGGCCGAGAAGCGACTCGTCGGTTTAACGAAATGAACCAGCGATCGGACGAAGCGTGGCAGAAAGCGTTGCCTGAAATCGAAGCTTGGTCGAAGAAAGGCAAGCCGTATCTTCCCGCAGCAGAAAAACCATCGGACCTTCCGCAAGCGAAACTTCCTGCTTTTCCGGGCGCGCAAGGCGGCGGGATGTACAGTTTCGGTGGCCGCGGCGGACGAGTGTTCGTTGTGACCAGTCTTGAGGACCGTGGTCCAGGCACTTTTCGCGAAGCGCTGGAAGCAGGTGGCCCGAGGATCGTTCTCTTTAACGTGTCCGGCATCATTCGGCTGAATGAGCGAATTCGGATTCGTGCTCCTTACATCACGATCTCTGGAGGGACGGCGCCTGGCGATGGAGTGTGCGTTGCGGGCGACACGGTTGAAATCGATACGCATGACGTCATCATCCGGCACATGCGATTTCGTCGAGGATCGACGTGGGTTGGCGATCGCAACGATTCGATCGGCGGCAACCCGATCGGGAACATCATGATCGATCATGTCTCGGCTAGTTGGGGGCTCGACGAAAACATGTCGATGTACCGACACATGTATCAGCCGCCTGAAGGTGGAAAAGAGCTGAAGCTGCCGACCGTCAACATCACGATTCAGAATTCAATTTTCGCTGAGGCACTCAACCGGTATCACCACGCTTTTGGAAGCACGATCGGCGGTTACAACTCGACGTTCCACCACAATCTTTGGGCATGCAACACAGGCCGGAATCCAAGCGTCGGGATGATCTACGATTTTACATTTGCGAATAACGTCGTCTTCAATTGGCGTCACCGCACGACCGATGGCGGCGACCACCGCAGCTTCTACAACATTATCAACAACTATTTCAAGCCTGGTCCGGTCACTCCGCGAGATCGTCCTATTGGCCACCGGTTTCTCAAGCCGGAATCTCGTCGAGCGAAACCGCCGGTTGACGATTACGGTCTCGCTTACGTTGCGGGCAACGTCGCGGACGGCAACGAAAAGGTCACACGCGATAATTGGGATGGCGGTGTGCAAGTCGATTCCATCGGGGACGCGAACGAAGTGCTCGCATCTGTGCGGGCGAACCAACCGTACCCTCACGCTTATTTAGAAATTCAATCCGCGAACGAAGCGTACCAGCACGTTTTGGCGAATGCCGGTGCGACGCTGCCAGTGCGAGACGCGGTTGACGCACGAATCGTCGAGACAGTTCGCACGGGTAATACTACCGCAGTCGCTGATCCCAACTTTCGAGAGCAACTTGCGAACCCTAACTTTTCAGAAGAGCTGATCGATAAGCTCGTTCACGAAGTTTCGCTTGGAATCATTACCGATGTCTCGCAAGTCGGCGGTTACCCGGAATACAACGGAAAACCATATGAGGACACAGACGGCGACGGAATGCCAAACGATTGGGAATCGCGTCACGGACTTGATCCGAACGATCCGTCCGATGCGGCATCGGATCTAAACGGCGATGGCTATACCAACATTGAGGACTTCATCAACGGTCTCGATCCATCGAAGCCAGCTCAGGAATGGCCTACGCCGCGAACGTATCAAGACCTCTGGAGCACCGATCCAGATTTGAAGGCAAGGCTCGAACGCGATTAGTTTGCAAGGCGCATGGGATCAGATGTAGTCCTGCGACTCCGCCCGCAGGGCACGTCGCTGGTTGTGCCCCGCGAGCGGAGTCGCGGGACTACGATACTTTTGCCCATTGCTTTTCCA
>JAGQPC010000351.1 GCA_020426925.1 Planctomycetales bacterium
GACTGTTCGTAGAAGTGGCTGATTCGAAATGATGAAGTAGAATCAGGTCGCGGAATTCTAATTGTCGTCGCCTATCGCCGTTTCTACCGATCGAAATCAAGGAGTGCGGACAACAAGATTCGCCGGTGTTTTCTCGAAAGCGATTTCGGAGCATCGGCGAAGCTGCGAGCTGCGCGTTCGTTTCAAACTGAACGCGATCGAGAAAAGACAGCTGCTGCCAATGTTGCATCAGTTTATGTACGCGATCCGTCAGATCGGCGCCAGAAAACTCCACGTTGGCTTTTGGGCGACATTCTGTAATTTTACTTGTCGTCGATTTTGGTGAAGGCTTCGAATACCCTTCTTTGCTGCGAATGCCTTCAACTAAGAAACCTGGCCCAACCATTTTGCCAAGCCGGGCGTTTTCATCGTAAAGTTCGATCACGGATTCAACTTGGCCGTGCCCTCCAGGACAAGTTGCGACAAGTACGGCTGCAGCTGTCTTTCCAGATTTTGCAACGCCCCTAGCGTGAAGCAATTCAATAAGTGCATCTTTTTTCCGCTCTGCTTCACTGACTGCTGGCGACTGTTGCAGGCGAAATGTGATTTCGTATTTGCCGCTTCGGATTTTCTGAACGCGTTCTGGCCACGTCACAATTTCGATTTGGCCGATTTGTTCCAACTCGGAAATCGCTGGTTCCAATTCACGACGAATATCCGTCAAGTCAGCATTCTTCCGCACACCGATCCGCTTGCACGCCAATTCTCGCAGATCAAATCTCAACTCGGTAACCTTTGGCGGATGAAAATATTTGTCGAGATACCGGAACAACCGCTTCGATGCGGTCAGGTCCAATCGGCGGACCAAATCAAGGTCGAGCTTTTTGATGTAACCGCTTCGGAAACTCTCAAACATGACGTGTCCCCAGACGAAGTACGACATTGCAGATGCAGAGTCGGATGGTTTGGCAGACTTTTTCTTTCGGCTATCGTTCAGTTCAAAATCGCCGATCAGACTAAAAGCGCCCTTCTTCGTGAAGACTTTGTCGCGATTGTCTCGCCAGCCGTTTACTCGGTATCTGGCGCCGTTGAGCGTGTAAAAGGATCGCTCCAGTCGTTTGTAGTCTTTTCCTTCTGATCCCCACCCTAACGTTTCCAAAAGTTCGATTTGAGAAAACTCGACTCGCGGATCGCGAAAGTTGTTGAACGATTTGCTGACGGCCAGCAATGCGAGCATTAGCTCTTCTTCACGAGCCGTTGGTAAACCGTACTTGGGATCACCGGCAATCGTGACTCGGCGGTGAACTGTTTCTTTGGAGTCACTGTAGTGATCTTCGAATTCAAGCGTGTTTGAATGTTTGCTTGATCGTTTTGATAGAGTGAAGTACGGAAACTCGACAAGGTTCATTTCGTCGCGCCCATGCTCGATGTGATTTCTTGCCTGTTTTTTCTGCCGTGCGCTCCTCTTCATTCTTCTTCAGAAAAAGACAACAACAGCCTGTTGTTGTAGTAGGTATATACAAGGTAGTAGGTAAGGGCCGAAATTCGTTTGGAAGATCAATGACTTACGGCGAAAAATCCGTGTCAGATCCCGATGAAATCCGTGTCAAATCCCGAATAGACGCCCGATTTTCCGTGTCAAATCCCGAAAGAATCCGTGTCAATTCCCGATTACCTTGGCAGTTTTCCGTGTCAAATCCCGATCGTTAGTCTCGTTCGCAAACCATCGAACTTTCAACAGAATTCTGCCCTTCCGCAATTTGACTCGATATCGCGAAAAAGTTTTCCGTGTCAAATCCCGATTGCTAACCTTGCAGGCAACCAATTTCGTTGGATCAACGGTAGCGCGATTTAGCTATCGCTGACAATACAAAACCTGCTCACCTTCTGAGTTGCATAGTTGATGTGTGGTCATGCTCGTGTTGGCAACATGGTATTCATGACGATTTCCCTGCTCCACAGTCTCCGTTTCGAGAAAAATGACGACGCCGTATTTTCGCCCAGATGAAAAAAGATCTTTCAAACTACCTCGGGGTTGGATCGGCCAGAGATCTTCCCGCAGATCGAAAATATGACGCATATTGACCCATTGGTTGTTGTTGGACAGCCACCGATCTGGTTGTCCGTTGGCGATTTGGCGTGAATTTGTGGTAAGACATCTTTCCGTCTTACTGGTCAGCTGTCTGACCGGCCATCTGGGCGATCATGCGGTCGGTTGATTTTATGTCTGGTCAGATGGTCAGAAAGTGATCTACTCTTGAGCCAAGATGATTATTGGCTTTGCAAATCCAAAAGGCGGGGTAGGGAAATCGACTCTCGCCATCAATACAGCAATCGAGCTTTTCGACCTCGGCAATCGAGTTGCGTTCATCGATGCTGAATCCGGTGGGCCGAATGCAGAGATCATCAAGCGGATTGAACCAAAGGTTGGTAGCTTCGTTGAAACGCGGCTCGAACAAATCGACTCGCGAGTTCAAAAGGAAAGGGTCACCAACGATTACATCGTGATCGACACACCCGGGAAGCTCGGCGACGAGATAACGGCACTTTGCCTGATCGCCGACCTTATCATCATTTCGATGAAGACATCAGAAAAAGATCTTCGTCAAGCAAAACCGTTCATCCAAACGATCAAGGCTTTCCAAGCGAAAACAAAGGGCTCACCGCAGGCGATGCTCGTTTTTACCTTCACACGCAAGAACGACGTTACGGCACGTAGTTTTCGAAAACAAATGCAGCCGCTCGGGATGCCGATCGCAAAAACGGAGATCCGCTGCCTCGACTGTCTTCGCGACAACCACTGCGTCATGCGAGGCATCGACGAAGACGATCGCGGAGCCGCTCAAGACATCCGCAACTTGCTGAGCGAAATCAAAACTAGATCAACAACATTGAAGGAAATTGGGAATGGGTAAGGAAATCAACTTGAGCGAAGAAATAGGCGAGATTACCGCCGGTGCCGAAGCACTTGCCAACGCAACAAAGCGGATTGAAGAAAACCGCACAAAAAAAAGTGCTCCGCAGAAACTTACTGTGGTTGATAAAAACAAGGGAAGTGACGAGTCGCCACGTACGCGGCAAATAAGAAACGACGACGCCAAGAACCCGAAGAAATCCGCTGTGCCAGTTTTGGACGCCGACTCAGATCCGTGGGTTACGATGTCCACGAAGATCCGATTGAGCAAGAAACGGAAGCTACATCGTCTCTCGGTACTTCGCGAACTAAACGGCTTGCGACCAAGTACGAAAATGGAGTTTATAGATCAAGCACTAGATGTCGTTTTTGATCGGTTCAACTTGCCGAAGGCGAATTCCTGACAGCAAGCCCCCTTGTTCCGGCGATGGTACGTCACTTAATCTCGCGCGTCAAACATGCCTCAGTCCTCATCGGTCAGCGCCGCTATGGCTTGATCGGCTAGTCTGGCAAGTGGGTCTCCAGGACCATTTTCACAGCGTTCATAACTATCGGCTTGGAACGCAAACACTAGGTCGCTTGAATCAAAGAATCCGTCTAGGTTCCAATCGCCCTCCGACCATTTCGCCGGGCCCCGCTTTTCATATTTGGCTTTTTGGAATACACGGACTAAGTCCGAACTTTCAAAGCAACAATCTTCGCTGGCGTCGCCAGGCCGCATAGTCCAGTTCCAATCACCACCCAGATTCGGCGCGAGCGGGTTTCCGTCGTCGTCAACAATGGCGGCTGCTACGCCGATCAGTTCTATAGAGTACTGCCCTGAATTCTTGGTGAGACTTTCCAATCCGGACAAGACAAAATTCTGGCGATCATCTGAAGTCAACGAGACTCCCGGAATGTCGACGAGCGGAACGTCAACGGCATCGTCAGTTCGTCGCGTTAATCGTAGATCTGCAAGATCGAAACCAACGATTGGCTCGGAAGCAATGAACGTGACTTCACTGACCGGTTCGTGCCTTGGGTCAGGAGTAACTGGAACAACCGTGATTGTCGGTTGACAGGAATCAAAATCGAT
>JAGQPC010000352.1 GCA_020426925.1 Planctomycetales bacterium
TGCCGCTGACCAATCGACCAGAATCGGTAATAGGTCATTGGCTAACGCAATTCAGTTCAATGCCTGACCTAGTCGACTTCGATCGCGACGGAAACAACGATTGGCATTTTGGCGACGCCCCTGGCGATACGGTCGCCAACGGGATTTGGACATGCACCGCTGGTAACGAATTGCACCTTAGCTCGGTGCCCACAATGACAACACTTACGACCATCGAATGGCGTTGCCGTCATCTTGCAAGCAGTGGTGACGGAGCGATCTTAAATGTGGATGCAGATTGGGCCAACGGCGAATTCGCTGATCTAAAAGTTCGCGTCGTTCATCAGGCAGATAACTGGCAGTCGGTTCTGCTCACTGCACACGATGGCGTTAGCGAATCGGTTCTGTCTAAACTGGAAGGACTGCCCGACGAATTCTTGGATTTACGACTCGTCGTTGACCCTCAATCGGACGTGGCCATGCTGTTTGTGAACGGGTACTCGCTTGGGGGCGTAACGTATCCGACTCGAAGTCAGGTCCAATCTACTCCTACGCTTTTCATCACAAACAACGGCGCCGATGCTGAATTCGATATGCTCTCCGTGACGATTTCGGAGGCTCTTCCATGATCAGTCGCAAAGGTTTGTCGTTCATCGAAGTGACGATTTCCACGATGCTGGTTGGGCTGCTGTTCGTAGGCTCATTGCGGATGCTTGCCGAATCGACGCGAGCAGCTCTGCTGACTCAAGACCGGATTCACGCCACCAGACTCGCAGATCAATTGCTGCGTGAAATCATCGCGTTGCCGTACGAAGACCCGAATGAATCGGCTGTATTTGGTTCCGAGGCGAGTGAACTTCCCGTGGCGAATCGTTCCAACTTCGACGATGTCGATGACTATCACAACTGGCAGGAGACTCCCCCACGCGATAAGAACGGAAACGATCTCGGTTACTCCGGATGGCAATGGTCCGTGCAAGTAGCCTATGTCGATCCGGCCAGCCTGACATCAATATCTGCGTCTGATCTGGGAGTCAAGCAAGTCATGGTTTCCGTGATCCGACCGGGGACGACAATCGCCGCTCAGCTTGTCGGCTACCAAAGCCAAAGTTCATCCACGTACGCAAGCTCAGGCATCGACACGACAGATTTTGACCCGTCCACGAACCGGCCTCCACTTGCCAATTTGCGGTGCGAATCGTTTGCGGTGCCGTCCGGATCGACTATCAAATTTGATGCAAGCCAGTCGAGTGACCCCGACGGCGATGCATTGAATTTCGTCTGGAACTTCGGAGACGGCAGCTCAAGCACGTTGGTTGCTCCAACTCACACGTTCACAAACACGGCGGCGCAAGACGTTTCCTGTCTTGTTGAACTGACAGTTGTTGACCCATTCGGTGCCTCGAACACGACTACTTTACCGATCGCGGTTTTCGCGGAATAACAACGAATGAGCCCTACAACCAAACATCGAAGTCGAAAAGGAGGCACGTACGTCATCGTGCTGGGAACCGCGATAATGGTAACGACGCTCGGCTTAGTGACGATTTCTTCTCGGTTGATCCAAAGCCAACAGTCGGTGGCGAGTGCTAACGCACTGCAGGCCGCTGCGAATTCTGACGCAGCAATTCGAGTTGGACTGCAGCTGATTCAATCGAATGAAAACTGGCGAGAATACGGGCACGGAACGTGGCAGTCAGGTCCAATGGCATCTGGGAATTACATTCTTTCTGGATACGACTTTTCGGACGGCATTCTTAACAACGATGACTCGCAAGCTGTTACTTTAGTGGCGACGGGAATTCAACGCGACGCTCGGCATCACAAATCCTTGACGTTAGTGCCGGTCAAACAGCCGCTCGATTCGTTGCGATTTGTCATATGCGCCGGAAAGGACATTTCGTTCACTGATTCCAAGCTCACGTTTTCCGGAACAATAGCCGCCAACGGTCGTGTCGAAGAATCGGGCGATAGTTCGATCGATGTAGACGTCGAAGCGAACGACACAATTATCGGTGACGACTATTTGAAAACTACAACTTCGCAGGTGGGTTCAAAGTTGCTGCCAAGCGTTGCGGACGTGATGGCCGAATACGAAGCGACTGCGACGGTCATTGATATCGACGACCTGCCAACATCGACGCCAAATCTGTTTCGCGATCCGGATATGGAGGACGGTCACGGACTGTGGACGAACTCCTGGGAAACCGGTCACGAATGCGAGGTAAGGCGTTCGACGGAAACCGCTCACGCGGGGTCGCGATCACTCGAAGTGACAGATCGAAATTACGCCAGCGATGGCCCGGCCTACTATCTGACGCACGTGCTTGAATCTGACCGTTCGTACGACGTAAGTTGTTGGGTCAAAATGTCATGGGGCACTCGCGTCCGTTTTGCGCTCAATACGAACTCGGGATCCGGTGACGAGTGGGTAAGGTCAGGTTGGCAGACTGTGGGTACCAGTTGGACGAACGTTGCAGCCACGATCGACGCGCCCCAGTGGGACGGGCTACTTGACCGAGCTATGTTGAAAATCGAGACTGATCCCACGTACGGTCGGCCAAGTTTCTACATGGATGCCGTCGCAATCGTTGGAACAGGATCAACGGCAAGTATCACGCACGCTTGCCTGAGCGATCAGGAAAATCCATTCGGGTCCGTCGACCCAAATGGCCGATATGTAATTGATTGCGACAGCAATGATCTGAGAATCGAGCACACTCGACTTCGCGGAACGTTGATCATTAAAAATGCCGGTCGCGTGACGATTGGCCCTGGTCCGGTCCATTGGGAGCCTCTTCGGTTGAACATACCGACTTTGTTGTGCGATGGACAGATCGAACTGAGGTTTGGCGTGCGAGCGCTTTCAGAATATCTGAACAATGTCAACTACAACGGAGCGACACCGTTCTCAATAATCGGAATTGATTCTGATCGAGACGCTGTTTATCCATCTCGCATTCATGGGCTGATTATGACCGAACGGTCCGTCAATCTTACAGGGAGTTTGCACTTGTTCGACGCTGCGATTGTGGCAACGGACGATGTTGTGCTGACAGACGCTGCTGTTGACATGACGGGCAACTCGCTCTTGCAGGCCTCGCCACCACCGTCAATGACGCGAACAGAACTTCGCTTGCTTCGAGGCGGCGCCGCCCCTCGCGCCGACTAAACTCAGTCCGCTTATCTAGCCGTAGTGGATCTTGCCAAGCCAAAGATCCCTGCAAAACCACTCGCCACAACTATGGTGTCGCGGTGTTTGCATCGAAGTTCTCATTTACCCAAAGTCGCAGCATTCTGCGAGCATCGCTGGGCCGAAGGATCCACGCATCATTGTGGTTGCGAAATCCGGTTGATAGATATGTTGCTCGGACTTTGATCTGAGTCGACGCAATGAATTTGCGAGTTCCAGCGATGTTTGTCGGGCCATCGAAGACTTCGGAGCAGATCAGCTGTGGGCAGTCGCCGAGCCGCTTGAGGCGTTGTTTTGCTGAATCGGTGTCCGATTCGGGATAGCTCCATTTGTGGACTCCGTCGTAGTGGCTGTACAGAATCATCGCTTTCCAAAGTGACGCGATTTCGTCGTCGTGGAGACCAATGTAATTGCACGCGATCGCACCCCGGGAAAATCCGGTCAAGAGAACTCGATTTGCGTCGCCTCCATAGTTTTCGCAGACGAACGGAACGAGTTTCTTCAAGTACGTGACGGTCGGTTCAGCGTCGTGGTCCGGTTCGTTTCCCCACCACGTTTGGACATTTGCCGATCCAGCGTTGTTGACAAACGGGGCGCACAGCCAAATCGCCTTTTGGCCGCTTGCGATGCCGTAGCCGAGTTTACTTCCTTCGACGTATCCAGTACTGACATCGCCATACGGATTCGTAAAAGGCCCGTTGCCAGCAAGCTCAACGATGATAGGGTACTTGTTGTTTCGATTCCAATCGGTTGGCAAGTACAACGCGTGATAGACTGCATCCGGATAGCCAGGCAATCGCTGCTTTACTCGCATGCCTGGCGCTGCGTTGCCGCTCGTCATTTGTGGGACTTGCAGATCGGCCGGAACGTCGCGGATGTCTTTGGCTGTTGGTTGAGCAGTCGCCGATTGCGATGCGAATAAGACAGTTAGGAAAAGAACCGGTGTTACTCTTTTCGAATTTGAAGGCAACATGATCATGAAGTTCCTGCTGACGAACGACGACGGGTACAAGGCCGACGGCCTGACCGCCTTGATTGACGTAATGCAAGCGTTTGGCGATTGTGTTGTGATCGCTCCGACACAAGAGTTTTCTGGCTGTGGTCACCAGCTATCAACGCACTCTCCGATCAACTCGATGCGAATTCGCGAGAACGTAATTGCAATCGATGGCTCGCCCGCAGATTGTACTCGATTGGGGCTTTGCCAATTCTGCAGCGATGCAGATTGGGTAATTGCCGGTATCAATCGAGGCGGGAACATGGGCGTCGATCACTATATGTCAGGTACGGTGTCTGCCATTCGCGAAGCTGCGTTGTTCGGTAAACCTGCAATAGCGGTATCTCAGTTTTTTCGATCGGAAGTTCCAGTCAACTGGGAGCTGTCTGCAAGAATGACACGCAAGACGATTGCCGAGCTATTGGCCAAAAAACTGCCGACGGGCAACTATTGGGTCGTCAACTTGCCGGCCATCGCCAGCAGTAAACCGCTGCCCGACATTGTCTACTGCGGTCGAGACAACAATCCAATGCCGCTCGATTATCGAATTGACGGCGACGCGTTTCATTACAACGCGGCTTACTTTCAGCGTCCACGAGCGGCTGGCACCGACGTCGACGTTTGCTTTTCCGGTTCGATCGCAGTGACTCAGGAGACGGTCTGACGTCGGTGTGCATCGTTCCGTGGCGGCGCAATGGCTGACTTAATGTGTCTCGACGATTTCCTGAGGCGTAGTTGACGAGGCTTTCGGCAACGTGAAATAGAAGGTGGCGCCGGATTCGTCGTTTGGCTGAGCCCCAATTTCACCACCGTTGGCTTCAATGATTGATGCACAGATCGACAAGCCCATTCCCAAGCCTTCTGGCTTTGTCGTGAAAGATGGTCGGAAGAAATTCGACGGGTTACAGTTGTCAGGAAAACCGCTCCCTGAATCGCGGACCGAGACCTTTACCATCGAATTGTTCTCGTCCAAAGACGCAAAGATGTCGATGTCGCGACGATCTTGTGAACTCGTTGCCATTGAATCCAAGGCATTTTGAATCAGATTGACTAACACTTGTTGGATCTGGACGCCGTCAACGAAAACTTCCGGTACGGCTTCGTCGATATGCACGTTCAGGTCAATTGTGTGCCAGCGAAAATCAGTCTTGAACAGCGCAATGACTTCGTCGATTAGATTTCGGATTGAATGGCTTTCTGCAGATGGAGCGGAGTTTTGCACGTGTTTGCGCAGACGTTGGATGATCTCGCCCGTATGTCTGGCCAAATCTGCGATCCGATCGAAACTTTTCTGTAATTGCTCTTTGTCAATTTTATCTTTATCAGCCAGAATTCGCCCTGCGGTGGCGTAGTTGGCAATCGCGGAAAGAGGTTGATTTAGCTCGTGTGATAGCCCGGAGGCTAGTGCACCAATTGCTTGCAGACGCCCCATGTGATTGATCTGATGTTGTAGCTTGCGTTTCTCTCGTTCAGCTTTCACTCGATGTGTAACATTGACCAACGAAAACAGAAGGAACTCAACCTTTCCTTGCTTGTTGACGATCGGTTCCAAGATCCAATCCCAGTACGTTACGCCTCGTTCGGGATTCTTCGCGTAGACAAATGGCCTCGCTTCCACTCGGTGGCCTTTTTGGTTCTGGACGACTTCTTCAAATATTTGCTTCGCGTCGGAAGGATAGAATTCGAAATGGTTGTTGCCTGGAAAGTCGGAAGGCACTTTCCCGTCGGCTTCCGCATATGCCCGATTGACCCGCAAAAAGTCGAAGTTGCTGTCGAGAATAGCCAGCGGCGTCAGCGTATGATCGAATATCCGATCTAAAGCGATTAGGTGTTCAACGGGAGCGGATTGACCGCCAGAATCTCTGTCTTGTTCGCAAGTCCTTTGCACACGTTCATGCAAGAGGAATTCCATCAGGCTTTGACGGGTCACAATTCCGTCGTAGGTTCCATCCGCTCTAGTGATGACCAGAGCGTCAATCTTCGAGTCCGAAAACGCTTTAACTAGATGGTCAATTTCAACCTTTTCAGAAACCGTCGAAAATCGACTGGGATCTAGCAGAGACGAAATAGGTCGATTCAAAACGGAATCGGTTACCGAGTCGAGGTCCACCACCACGCCCAAGCAACGCTCGTTTTTCATCACGGCCGCATGCGAACTTTTCGTTTGCTTGATCCGAGGCACCGCATCCTGCATCTTCGTGCCTTCATCTACTCGCAAGATCCTGGTGCTGGACGCGTTTCTCGATTCAAACATCGGACTTGAACCTGGCCGTGCAATTTTTGGAAGTTTCGGAGCCAGACTGCCGAGAGATTGGCTTCATGCGTACAGTTTTGTCCCGCCTTCCCGAGGGGGCTGCTAAGTATATCGCGGCGTAGCTCTTTCGGCTACTGAGGGAGCCCAGAATTCGAGGGTCTCATTATTCGTTCGGATTGCGGCTACAGCACACCAATCGTTCCAGTTACTTTGCTCCCGCGACTCCAAGTTTCCGTTCGATTTCTTCCAATGGCACTCCTTTGGTTTCGGGGACCATTAACGCGACCCAAACAAGCTGAAGCACCATCATGAAACAGAAGAATCCAAACACGATTTCGGGTGAAAACTCCGTAACCATTCGTGGAAAAAACAGAGTGAGTAGTGCAGCGAAAATCCAATGCGTAAAGCAACCGAATGACTGTCCCGTCGAGCGATATTGATTGGGAAAGATTTCAGAAATGAATACCCAGATTACCGCTCCTTGACCCACGGCATGAGCCGCTATGAACGCAAATATGCACCACGGAACGATGGCAAACGTCTCTGAGAAGAACGCCCACGAACACAAGCCAAGCGAAACTATGTACCCGACCGAGCCAATGTACAAAAGCGTTTTTCGTCCACGCCGATCGATCAGCCAAAGTCCTACGAATGTAAAAATCAGATTGGCGATCCCGATCCCAACCGATTGCAGCAGCGCGGCTTCCTTTTCTAATCCGGTCAGCTCAAACACGCGTGGCGCGAAATACAAGATCGCGTTGATTCCCGACAGTTGATTGAAGAACGCAATCAGAAACGCCAGCAGAATCGGCGTCGAAAGTTTTGCCGACCAGAAGCCTGAAGCGGACTGCGTTGTCGCCACGGAAGCCGCAACTTCATCGGCCAGCTGGCTGAGTTGCTCTGATGAATACTCCGGATTGATGCGTTGGAAAACGTTCAGTCCGTCTGATTGTTTTCCTTGTGTGATCAGCCACCGCGGGCTTTCTGGCAGTCCGAAACACATCAGCGAATAAATCAGTGCGGGGATCGCTTCAACGCCAAGCATCCATCGCCAAGCAGATTCGCCGATGTTGCTCAACAGAGCGTTAGACAAATACGCCACTAAGATCCCGAAGACAATGTTGAATTGAAACAGACCGGCCAGTTGCCCTCGTCGATTCGGTGGCGATATTTCAGAGATATAAAGTGGCGCGGCGACTGTCGAGATTCCGACTCCCAAACCGCCGATGAATCGAGCGACCATGAATGAATAGACGTCGGTGGCCAATCCCGACCAGACAGCCGACACGAAATACAAGACTCCAATCCACAGCAGCGTTGCCTTGCGACCAAACTTTTCCGTTGGCCATGCGCCTACGAGTGATCCAAGGACGGTGCCCCAGAGCGCCATGCTCATCATGAGCCCGTGTTGGAACTCGCCCAGGCCCCAAAGATCTTGAATCGGTTCATCCGCGCCAGAGATCACGACGGTATCGAACCCAAAAAGAAATCCAGCCAACGCTGAAGTCAAAGACCAATAGAAAAGTTTGTTCATGACAGCCCACTAAGAATTGAACAGGACCGAATACGGCAAGCACTATAAGTGTCGTGGCGCTCGGATGGAACCGCGAATCTCAGTCGCGATGGAAAAAAGGCTCCGACGAAATGTCAAGTCAACTCGCTGACTCGATCGCCTCGAGCTCTTCCCAGCGTTCAAACGCTGACGATAGTTCGTTTTCCAGGTCTGTGAGCTGTTTCTGCGCGGCAGCAATATCATCGCCCGATCGTTTATAGAAATCGGCGTCAGCCATTGCTTGGTGCAGTCTCGCGATTTGCGTTTCCAATTCTTCCAGTCGAGACGGCAACGCTTCCAGCTCCTTCATTTCTTTGTAGCTCAATCGACGAGGCTTGTTGGCCGCAGGCGACTTTGGACTTGCGTCCTTGCTTTGCGGACTCTTCGGCTTGCAACCAGCATTCTTGGGCTGTGGATCGTCTGTGGCGCGTTGACGAAGCCAATCGTCGTAGCCACCGTCGTATTCCTTCACGCCGGTCGGCTCGAAAACGATTGAACTCGTGACAACGTTGTTCAAGAACGCTCGGTCGTGGCTTACCAACAACACAGTGCCCGAGAAGTCGACGAGCCGTTCTTACAGCAGTGGCAAAGTTTCTGCGTCCAGATCGTTCGTCGGATCGTCGAGCACAATTACATTTGCGGGCTTGGCGAATAGTTTCG
>JAGQPC010000353.1 GCA_020426925.1 Planctomycetales bacterium
CTGCTCCACGAAATGTGCGAGCTGTACAACATCGAATAGTTTTTGTGCACCGATGGATTGGCTTTTTCGCATCCGAGCACGAGACTCGGCAGTTTCGTGCGATGACCGATCTGCTGAGCAACAATCTGATCGACACTGGTGCCTGAACGGATCTGTCCGCCGGCTGCCAGAGGTGCACCGGACAGCAAATTGCCCGTCTGCGAACTATGGATGTTGCCCTTCAGAGCTTCGGCGTTGTATAGCCCTTTGATGAACACCATGCGGTCTCGAAAATCAGCGATCGGCTCAAGGACTTTGCCGAGCTGCATGTTTTGACCTTCGCCTTTCGCCCACCATTCGCGGCTGTGATATCCGCAGCCAGAGAACAGAATCGCCATGCGAGTCGGCGGTTCGCTCGCCTTGGCCGCGGTGCTCGACGACTCATCACCCCAAACGCGAACCGATTCTAACCACGGCAGTGCCATCGATACACCGATCCCGCGAAGCATTGTGCGACGAGACAATTCGTATTGTGACATTGAGCGATCCCTTGCAGTGTTTGCGATGAGTGAAATCGGTTTGTCGAGATTCCAAACGGCGTTAGCGGATACGGCGAAATTGAGGACTCGTGACAATCATCTTGATGGCAGTATGAAAGCAATAATCGTTCTGAGCAAATTGTTTTTTCATGTTATCGATAAGTGGTTCGTCGGACAGAATGATCTCCCGGCCGAGTGCGTAGCCCAGTAACTTGCGACAAAACTGGTGCAAAACCGCATCGCGTCGGTCGTTTGTCAGGTAGCTTCGAAGTCCGTCGATACCTTCTATCTCTTTGCCGTCCAACAGCTTAGTCTTCGTGTCCGCTTGATTCGTTCGCAAACGGCCGATCGCGTCATATTGTTCCAATGCGAACCCATACGGATCGATGCGAAGATGACACTTTGCACACTCGGGTGCGGAGCTGTGTTTTTCGATGAGCTGTCGAGCGGTGAGGCCTGTCGGGACAGCTTCTGGCAACTGCGGCACGTTTGGCGGAGGTTTGGGCAGACGCTCGCCGAGCAGCGTTTCGGAAACCCAATTGCCGCGCAGAATCGGACTCGTTCGCGACGCACCAGATTGACTCGCCAGCACAGTGGCCATGCCAAGTACTCCGCCTCGCCCGAGTTCTCGCACACCGTCCACTTTTTGCCATCCTTCGACGGTACTGTTTGGGAACCCGTAGTGCTTCGCGAGTGACGCGTTAACGAAAGTGTGATCCGCGTCGAAGATGTCAAGAACCGACCCGTTGTTGCGAATCATGTCATGGAAGAATCGCACGGTTTCTTCGTACATGTCCGATCGGAGCGTCGCAAATTCGGGATAAAGCGTTTCATTCTTCTCATCGTTCTGATCGAAGTCACGGATATGCAGCCACTGGCAAGCGAAATGAATTGCCATGCGACGGCACTTTTCATCGGCGAGCATTCGTTCGGTTTGACTCAGCAACTCGCCGTCCGCAGTGAGCGACTCGTTTGCGGCTGCGTTGCGAAGAGATTCGTCAGGTTGCGAAGACCAAAGGAAATAACTCAGGCGAGTCGCAAGTTCGAACGGCGAAACGTCAATTGGCTCGGATCGATCGCTGGCTTTTTCCAAGCGATACAGGAAAGCAGGTGATGTTAACACTCGAGCGATCGTTAATCGAATGGCTTCGTCATGAACTATCCCATTTTCTCGTAGGGCATGATAGGTGCCTCGAATGCGCTGAACGTCATCGGCGGTCAGAGGACGCCGGAATGCGTTTTCGGCCAGTTGAACGACGGCGTCGATGTGCGCCGATTCTGTGGTGAGTTTGTATTCGCGATATGCCGCTGCTCGAGCGACAACTGAGTTTTTCACTTTATCCCATTCGACGACAAGGTCGGGGCGGTCTTGCGTGGAGAACTCGCGAATCTGTTCGAACGCGACGGCGTAGGCTAATGGCTCGTCCGCGATGTACTTGAGCTCGTCCCACAGACGATCAATCTTGGCCGACTGTTGCTCGTTTAACATCAATTGCTTGAGCGCGTCGTCTTGACGATAAAACAGCGTTAGTGTGACAACTTCGTCGATCGGTACGATCCGTTCGTAACACAAAGCCACCGGAAACACTCGGTGAAATTCGGCGTAGGACGATTCGAGTTGTGACCGAGCGTCGGAACCTTCCAGCGAAACAACTGGCAACGAGGCGTCCGTCTCATTCGAATCGTTCGCTGGATTGAGCGACGCGCGAAGCTGTACTGGCGTTTTTCCGGGACTCCATTTCGCAATTGTTCCTGTCACGACGATCGTCGCGTCTTGCGCGAGTTCCGCTGGAATCGTGATCGTTGTTTCTTGGCCCGATGCGACCGCAAAATCTTCGGGCGCAACCTGTTGATCGCTTCGATCTCCTAGCGGAGACGCACCAAATCGCGGATCAGGTTCTAGTTGTGCGAGGAGGGGCTTGCGATCGATATGGTCCACGAGCCTGCGGAGTTGTTCACACAATATCGCGTCCGGGCTGTTCGGCTGAGGTTCGAAACGGTCACTCAACAAGTCAGCGATTCGCATTGCGAGATTCGATTTTAGTTTGGGGTTGGTTTCGGCTTGCCATTTTGCGAGCAGTGAACCTTCTGGAATGATTCCTGGGCCGGCTGGCGTCGTGAGTGCTTCTTCGACAGGGCCGCGATAGAAATGCCAGACGTCGTTGTTGCCGAGTCGATCAGGGTGCGGGTTGCTGGCAAGAATGTTATCTCGATTGTCAGACGCCAAATCCCAATTTCGGTTTTGTCCACCGACTTCGGAAATCGACAACGTGATTCTCGTCAAGTCGCAAGCGTGTTGCCCATCGCGCGGGCCGATGACGAGTGAAATCAATTCTCCTTTGCGGACTGCGATCTTAGTCGCGGACAGTTCGCCGCTGCCTCCCGCTTCAAACTCGCCGCGCGCCACAATCGCGGTTTGCCGAGCAGACCGATGCTGCACGGACCATTCTTGTCCGTTCCCGCATCCGGCGTGAGCATCTTTGATCGTGGCGGCAACCTGTACGAATCCATCGATCGGACTTTGCCAGCCAACCGCCACAAACAGCGTCGGCGACGGATGGACGACGACGTCGCCCGGCTCGACTCGTCCCGGGATGTTCACGCCCGAATCCAATGTGCTGAGAGAGATCGACGGAGTCTGGCTCGTGCCCCAACCAGTGATTGCTGCGTAGCCACCGACGTTTGTCATCTTTTCGGTGAAGTGGTCGGAGATGGAAACCGGCTCGTTCGTGACGAGTAAGTAACTCATCCAAGTACGCAGTAGTGTCGAGTCAACGTCGTGTTGTTTGGCAAGCTGTTCGAAGTCGTGCGATTTGGAATCGCCGTCGCTGGCCACTTGAATCTTTGCGATTGCGTTAAGGTACTCTGCGACATCGTTTTTTAGTTCACGCCGGAGTTGTTGCAGGCGCTCGCTCAGGTTCGTGACGTCTCGCAGCAACACCGTCGGCCGACCTTCTGATTCTAATCTCGCGTTTTGCCAGAGGACGATCTCGCGCGAGCCATTGACATTCCCGAATGGCGTGGCGGTCAGATGCAGTGTGATCGGATCGTCGTTCTTGAGTTTGGGAATCGGAATACGGAATTCGTGAGCGGCGGCCATTGGAGTGACTGGCTCCATCCACAGCTTCGGGCCATTTGGGCGCTCGAGATGCCCGATGGGATTAAACTTCCACAGCTGGTCTTGCGTTTTTCGAATGAAAGCGACCAGCCGCGGAATTGATTCCACAGTGCAATCTCGCCAACCTCGGCGAATCTGATCCAGAATCGGTGAATTGCCAGCATCAGTCGTGAAGACGGCCCACAAGATTTGCAGGTATTTTTTGTTCAGGCGTGATTCACTCGCGACTTCTGCGATCGTCGTTTTGCCGCTGGTGATTTGCGAGCGATTGACCACGGTTGCTCGCACGTAATCTTCCAACGGCAACAAGCCGCCTTGGTCCGTGGGAAAACGGAGCCCCAGGAGTTCGACCATGCGACCGTCGCTCGATTCGGTGAACTGCTGATAAAACGCTCTGATTTTCTGCAGGTGTTCGTCCGTCCAATCTCGTTGCGTTGTGTTTGGTGAAAACGCGATCGTGTCAGGAAGCAAAACCGCGTGATCTGCGATTTGCTTTGCCGCATCGAGATACTTTGTAACCAGCGATGGCGACATCGAAAGCGCCTGCCCGGTATTGGTAAAGCCTTCGCCCGCCGCTCCGTCAATCGGAAATTCTTTTGCCGGATCGAGCGTCGGAATGCCCGTGAGGTCGCGAACGGTGTAGGTGTACTCGGCATTATTCAATCGCCGCAGAACCACGGGTCCAGGATCGCCCGCGTGCGCGACAGCTTCGGCCTTGAGGAAATCTCGAACCCAGCCAGTCATCGCGGCGAGTTCGTCGTCATCTGGCTGAGGCGAATCCTTGGGAGGCATCTGCTGCGTATTGAGAATCGTGCGAATCGTTTGCCAGGCCTGAGTGTTGGCTCGAGCGTCGCTTGCCGTTTTAAAGGCAGCGATATCGATCTCGGCCTCGGCGTCACTTCCCGAGTGACAGTCCGCGCAGTACTGAATGAACAACGGTCTAACATTGCCCGCGAATTGGCTATCGAGCCGCGCGGATGACGGCATCGAATCGTCGGTGATAGCGGTTTCGACTGTCGTCAGCACGAACAGAACTACAAAAAGAAAAGTCAATTTGCGAGCCATAGCAGCGTCTCACTAAGGGCATGCAGTCAAAGACTCAAATCGCGTTCTTCTTCACCCTCCCTTGGGAGGGTCGGAAACGAGCTTCAGCAAGTTTCCGGGGAGGGGCGGTCTCTGAACGCGCTTCTCAAAAACTGCACGTTCGCCGCCGCAAGCGTCCGCCCTCTCCGCCGCTGCGCGGCGACTCTCCCAGAGGGAGAGTGAAGCAGATCGCTTCCGCAAAATGACGTCAATGTTGCACGACCTTCAACTTGGGAAGGTAGGTCCCACGAGTCTAATGCCTGGCATTCGCCAAAACAACACAAGCCGCATCGAGATCGCTCTTCATCGAGCGCCGAGACACCGATGAAGCGTCATTAAAGCGAACGAAGTACCGTACGGCTGATGGTAATCGTAGAGCGGATAATCCCACCACGAACCGTTCTTTTCCTGCCGCGCAAGGATGATGTCGGCAAGCAGTGCTTGATAAGGCGGTTGTTCTTCAGGCGGCAGCATCTTGACGTTGATCGCTGCGTAGTAGTGGCCATAATAATAGAAGTAGCCGGCGACCTGCATCCACGCTTCGTGCGGAATCGGACGCTTGCGACCGATGTCCAGCCACCCGTTTCGAACGTACAAGCGATAGATCCAATTCTTGATGACATTGTCCGTGATCTTTTCGTCGCCCCAAGCTCGCAGAGCACAATTGCAACATTGCGTTCGTCCGAGACTGCCACCGGGCCGATTGATGCCTCGCATCGGTTGGTCCTTGAGGTACTCGCCGTACAAGTAGCTGAAGTCGGGTTTCTGCTGACGCTTCGTTGCCGCGATCGCTCGTTTGACGATGCGTTCCGGCGGTTCGATGCCGATGCATTTCGCTTCGGCGAATGCGAGCAAGACACAGCCATTCACGAAGCTGATTGAGTCCGAAGTTGGCTTGCGAGCCTGATAGCGAAAATCGTAGTAGCCCCAACCGCCGTCGACCGATTCGTATCGAGTCAGCATGTCGAATTGCAACCGGATCAGGTCGTCGATTTTTTTGATTCGCTCTGCGTCATCGGGAAAACGGGCCCTCATTCGAATTAAGGCTTGAATTGAATACGCGTGTCCCCAGACGTTGTAGATTGCATCGCCGGTTGCTCGTTTGACGTCGTCCAAATGTTCGAAAAGCCACACTTCCGCTCGATCGACCGCCGCCATTGCAGCCTCGTTGTTTGAAGCGGTTTCTAATAACGCAGCAATACACAGCGCAGTCGTTGCTGATCGAAAGGCGTCGTGAGCACCAGGCACTGGCGCGTAAATGTTCAGCCCCTTCGTCTGCGTCGCCGCTCCCCATGCGCCGGATTCACGCTGAGCTTGAATAAGAAACTCGATGCCGCGGCTAATAGACGCTTCGATCTGTTCTTGAGTCGGAGCGTCGATATTGGGAAGTGTCGGCGGTTTGGAAAAATCGTATGGATCTTCCAAAATGCCGCTGCGTTTGGAATCGACGTCATCTACATTCGCATCGGCAGCATCGCACGCGCTGGCCCACAATACGCTGATCAAAACCACAGACAGGAATCGCATGATTTACTGATCCTTTTTGGTGGCTTCGTCTTTGTCGGTTTTAGCCCCACCGTCTTCTTGTTTTTCGTCACCGCTGGTGTCAGGGAGGTCGAATGTCACTGTGCAAGTCATTGTTGGCAACAGGTCATCGGTTTTGCCTTTGACCGACAGGACGCAGTCGTACTTGCCTTTTGCGTACGGCACGGTGTCGACGGAAACGACGGTGACAGGAAGTTCGCGATCAGACGCCGCAGTCGGCTTCGCGATTCCCGACATGCCTGCTTTTAGTTCGCCGATTTCTTTTTCCGAAACGGTCATGCGAACTTGTAGCTTTCGCGGATTGACTACGGTCATGACGACCTGATCTTTTGCGATGGAGCTGCCCACTTCTAACGTTGACGGCTTGTCAGCAATTTGTCCTCGGTCGAGCTCGCCGTAGAAGACGATTCCATTTGCCGGTGAGTTGACGACGAGGCGCTCGAAATCGGACCGCAGTTCGTCAACAGCTTCCTTTTCTTTGTTGAAGGAGTCGTTTGCCGCTTGTAGTTCCAGTTCTTTTTTCTTGCGGGCGATGTCTGCCGTGAGCTTCGCTTTTTCGTATGCCATCTTCGCACGCTCAAAAGCTTCTTTCTTTGCCGCTTCATCGTCGGGCAGCGTTTGCGTCAACGTGCGGTCTACCTGAACTTCGGTATTGCGGAGACGGAACTTCGCCGACTCGACAGCCCGCCGAGCACGCGTTAGGACGAGTTCTTCCGATTCCTCGGTCAACTCGTCTTCTTCGTACATGCGCTCCAGCTGGCGAAGGTCTTCCTCAAGATACTCAAGCGATTGTTGTGACTGCTTGAGTCCAAACTTTGCCGATTCGACAGCGTAATCCTTGTCGAATTCCAGATAGCCTTTGTACGATTCTTTGGCGGCCTGCCAAGTTCGCTCAGCGGCGGCACGATCGAGTTTTTGTGTTTCCCGGAATTGTTCGTGCCCGAAGTGTGTTTCTTTAAGCGTCAACTCTGACGTGTTGAGTTTGCGTTCAACTTCTTTGAGCTGCTTGTTGTAGTCCTTGCTTTCCACCGAAAACAAAAGACTGCCTTTTTCCACGGTGGATCCGTGTGGAACAAGCTTCTTGATTTTCGCGGACGCAACCTGTTTCGTGTCGAACTTTACTTCGTGAACTCTGGTCGATTCAAAGACACCGGGCAGCATGACTTTCGGAGTCTCTTTCTTCTTGTCGCCATCGTCTTTCGCGTCATCACCAAGCACGGGATTGGGAATCAAGAATGCCAGCGCGGCAAAAATCAAAACACGTTTCATCGTAAGCTCGCTCATGTAATTGGACGCAAATGTCTTCGAGTTATGGCCAGATTCCGTACTGGACGGACATCGGCCGGGGCTAGTTTCCGCCGACCGAGGTTTCTTGCATGAAAACGTACCACGCTTTCAGCAGCTGCGCACGTTATTTAACACGCACGAGTTTCATGATTCGTCCGGAAACGTTCCAATCTTGTACGTAAAGATTGCCATCTTCGTCCCAATAGGAACCGTGAGTTCCGCTGAAGATGCCTTCGATCCACTGGTCCTGGGGTACGTTAAAATTCCGTCGTGCGTCCGGATCGGGATTGTGGCCAAGTACTGCCATGATCGTGTTGCTTTTATCTAGAATGACCAAGCGACCGTGCAAGTCGGGAACGGAAACGTAATCTCCTTGAATCGATACTGACGTAGGCATGCCTAACCCGGTAATCACTTCCTCGATGAACTCGCCCTTCAAGCTGTAATGAAGCAAACGTCCTTTGGGTTCGTGATTGCGGTCGCAGATGAGCAGTCGAGGAGGATCGTAGCGAGTGTCGAGCGTCATGCCGTGTGCCGTGTTGAATTGCTTGAGCCCGTTTCCTTTTTCTCCAAAATGGAACAAGTATTTGCCCGATTTGTCATAGACAAAGATATGGTTGCTGGCGTAACCGTTCGACAGGTAAATGTCCCCGTTGGCAGTCACGGTGATCGCAGTCGGATTGAACTTCACTTTCAGTCCAGATTCTTCCGGTAGCGGCAGTTTCAAAACGATTTCACCGCTGGCTGCGTTAAACTTGATTCCTTCTGCGTCGTTGTTACGTGCGGCGTAAATGTATTCGGTGCCGTCTTCGTCGCGGATCTCCATGTCGTGCATGTTTGAATAGTCCGCTCCCAGATAAGACTGGACGACTTTGCCGTCTGGCGAGAACACCACGACTCCTTTTTGAGCACTCGTGTAAATGTTGCCAGATTTATCGATGACGACCGCGCCATGTGTCGGCCCCAGGGCAGATGATCCGTCAGGACGCAGGCCCCAACCCGGGACCGTATCAAACGTCATGATCCCACAGCCCATCCGAACCGGTTTTGTTTCTTCAGCACGGACAGTTGCGATCAGGGCAAAAGCCGACAGTACAGTGACAGCGAGACAACGTTTCATGATTTATTTTCCGATCGGTTTGGTTGGCCAGCGTCACTTTCTGTTCGTAGTCCCGCCTTTAGGCGGAATCTGGCATGGACTAGTTTTCCGCCTAAAGGCGGGGCTACAAACAAGCCGTATCCAAGCTTTCACAAAAGGTGACGCTGTCCAACTAGGAGAATGTGAATTTCAGCCCGGCATTATGAAGGCCGCGGCACTCGATTTCAATCGGAACGCCTAGATCTGCACTCGGGCGCGGTGGATGTTCGCGATTTTTTGTTCGACTCGCAATTCACCGGATCGAACCAGAACGTAAACGGAAGAGCAATCTGGCCGACTTTGCGGTATCATATATCGCCGGCAAAGTTGGTGAGTGTTTATCGCCAAGTCAGTCAACGAAGGACAATGTCTTGCAAAGGACAACGTCGTGGCATCTTCTTTTGATCATCCTCGACTAACTCGACGAACTGCCATCCAGGCGGGCACGATTGGGTTGCTTGGTTTGGGGGAACCGCATCTCCATCGGTTGTATGCGGAAACGGCAAACGGAGATTTGAAGCGGAAGAACGTTATTTATGTTTTTCTCTCTGGCGGATTGGGGCAGCACGACAGCTTCGACATGAAGCCGGACCAGTCCGAAGAGATCCGCGGCGAGTTCAAACCGATTCCGACAAAGACTCCGGGACTGCAGATTTGCGAACACATGCCAAAGTTGGCCGCGATCTCGGACAAGTGGTCGATCGTGCGGAGCCTAACGCATCCGTATAACGAACATTCGCAAGGTCACATGGTGATGCTTTCCGGACGCACCGACATGCCCGTCGGTTTCAGTCCTTCGATGCCAAAGCCAACGGATCATCCTTCGATCAGTGCGATCGCGGCCAATCAAACGCGAACGAAAAACAACCTACCGCCCGCGATCATTCTTCCCGAAAAACTGATTCACCGGACGGGGCGAGTCATTCCTGGACAGTTTGCTGGATTGATGGGGGCGCACAATGATCCGTACTTTTTGAACTGCTGCCAGTTCAACGCCGAGTCGTACGGAGCTTGGCCAGAGTACGGTTTTCATCACCAACGAGGCGGCGAAACTCCTGGTCTTATGTTTTCAACACCAAGCCTCGAGCTGCCGGAAGGGTTGACTCAACGTCGACTCGGCGACCGAGCTCACTTGCTGGACGTGATCGAGCGGCAACAGCGAACGCTCGAACAACTTGCAGAAGTTGAATCTTTCGACCGATTTCAAGAGCGTGCGATTTCAATGCTCAGCGACGGCAAGATGAAAGGGCTTTTTGATGTCACGAAGGCAGACGACAAGACGCTCGATCGATACGGTCGTCACACGTTTGGATGGTCTTGCTTGCTCGCGCGGCGACTCGTTGAATCGGGGGTCCGTTTAGTTCAGGTGAATCTCGGCAACAACGAGACATGGGATACGCACGGCAACGCGTTTCCGCACTTGAAGAATTTTCTTTTCCCGCCAATGGACCAAGCCGTTTCCGCGTTGCTGACGGACTTGGACGAGCGTGGTTTGCTGGATTCAACTCTGGTCGTGATGGCTGGCGAGTTCGGCCGCACGCC
>JAGQPC010000354.1 GCA_020426925.1 Planctomycetales bacterium
ATTCCGCTTGTCTGGCCACAAACGTCACGGTTCCCTTGAAATGTTCATCCGGGTAGCTGTCGATCGTCAACCGAACGCGATCACCAACTTTCATCGCGGCGCGGTTCTGCGGAATGTAAGTTCTTACCCAGAGTCTCTTACGATCAAGCATCGATAGCACCGGCGCTCCAGGCGCGACCATGTCACCCGGTTGCAGATCAAGTGCCTCGATCGTGCCGTCGATGGGACTCTTGATGCTGAGTTCCTCCTTCTGTCGTCGAATGGCAGCGAGTGTAGCGTTGGCTGCATCGCGAGCCGCCTTCGCTTGCTCGATTTCTTCAATGCGGTATCCGTGCTGCATCAACTGCCACGCTTGTCGAGCCTGTTCGACCATCGCGGCAGCCTCACGCAGTTCTTCGTCGCGCGTCCCCGCTTCCAACAGCGCGAGTTCCTGTTGACGCACGACAAGATTTGACGACGCAGCCTCAAACGCCTCTCGGGCGGTGTCGAGTTCTTGTTGCGATGTGGCGTTGGAATTTCGGAGTTTCGACACGCGCTGAAGATTTCGATCGGCGAGCCTCTTTTCGGCATCTGCCAGCGTCAAACGCCCACGAGCTGCTTCGATCTCTTGTTTCCGCGGACCTGCACGCAACAAATCGAGTCGGGCCTGCAACTGATCGACCTTGGCTTTGGCCTGTGCTTTCTCTTCGTCGCGAAAGCCCGTAACAAATCGCTGGTAATCGGCCTCGCGACCAGCCAGCGACAACTCAACTTCCGTTTCGCGTTCCAACACGTCGAACGGTTCGAGCTCCACCAATACGGTGCCGGCAGAGACGTCTTGGCCTTCCTGCACTTTCACGTCCGATACTCGGCCGCCCACGCGCGAACCAAGTCGAATCTCATCCGCCTCAATGAACCCCGAAACTCGTGGCGGATCAGGTTTCCATTTGCTGTAAGCCACTAACCCGAGCAAAGCGGTCACAACTACGGCCAGAAGAATGAATCGCTTTGTCATTGTCAGCATATCTATGCTGTTTTACCGTAGGTCAGCCTGCAAATCACATTGTTATTCAAATCGCTTACGACCGCCTGCCACGATGTCGAGTAATTCTTGAGTGGCGGCTTCGCTTTTGGCGGTACTTAGTCGACGTGACGCTGTGATGGCAGTGCTGTCTAGCCACTCTAGTGCGGACTCTGCAGCCATCAATCTCATTCCATGTTCGGCGGCTAATGCGTCTAGCAACACTTCGTACAAAGTGATGTAAAGATACTCGCGGGCGGCAACGGTCGTCAGTTCGTCGGCGTCGACGTAGGGCGATCGACCGAGTGGACACATGCCCTCGACCGCTTTGATCGGCAGGATCTGAATCGACCGAGGTGCGAAATGACCGACTCCCTCGAAGCTGGCCGATACGACTTGCAAGCTGCCAATTCTACACGCTAGGTAATCTTCCATCACGTCTTGCGAGAGCCCAAGCAAGACATGCGATAGCCCTTCGAGACTCGCAGGTGCATTATAGGTACGTGCGGGAATAACTCCGTGTTTCGTGAGAGCCGCGCGGGACCTTCGTCCGACCGAATAGACGGACTGAGCAGCGTGCTTGCCGATTTCTTCCAACGACATACGCGACAGCCGCGAGTTATAGTCACCGCAGAGGCCCAAATCGGAAGCGATCACCAGCAGGCCAGCGGGAACTCCAGGATGAACAGCCTGATGAAGTCCGATTTCGCTAACAACCGTGTTCATATCGTTCCGATATTGCCGTGCCGCTGGCAACGCTTGGCGAGCGCGTCGGAAATGATGAGCCGAAAGTGATCGCATCGCACCGACCGCATCGCTGAGTGCCGATAAAGTCTCCAGACGGTGTTGCAGGAATTGCTGTCGTTTCACAATGTCACTCTCGATCGTGCTTCGGGCAATAAACTTTGCAGCGTTTCTTTCCAACCCTCATCTGGTACTTCGCCTTTGTCCAGCGCGTCGCTTATTTCGGCATGACGAAGCCCTGTAATTTCAACCAGTGCGTTGGCAACCACGACCGCCTGCGACGGTTTCAAGTCACTCAGCCAATGTTCGCTAACCGCGGTAAGCGTGACGACTTGCGTGCAAATGTTTCTCGGCGCGAATCGCCCCTGACGCAGTAACGCTCGCAAGATATTTCCTTCCTGCAACGTGGCTTGGGTGGTCACGTCGATGTCCAATCCAACGCGCGACAACTTTTCGAGCGACTCAAACCTAGACAACTGAATTTTCAAGTTCTTGGCGGCTTTGCGCATCGGCGGAGGCTGTGCGACCGCCCCGATGCGTGAAACGCTACGCCCGATGTCAATTGCCGGTCGCAAGTCACGCTCGAAGCGTGTCGTGTCGAGATAAATCTGCCCGTCGGTTATCGAGATTAGGTTGGTGGGAATGTAGGCCGAGATATCGCCGTCGGTTGTTTCGACAAGAGGGAACGCGGTTACCGAACCGCCGCCTTCTTCAGCGCTCAACGCTGCGGCCCGCTCCAACAACTCGGCATGCAAATAGAAGATGTCACCCGGATACGCTTCACGTCCCGGCGGACGATCAAGGAGTAATGCAAGTTCCCGGTAAGCATCGGCATGCTTCGTCAGGTCATCGTAAACCACAAGAGCATGCGTGCCAGCGTCACGAAACGACTCGGCCATCGTCGCACCCGCCAGCGGTGCCAAGTATTGCAAACCCGGACTGTCAGATGCGTACGCGGCGATGATGACCGTGTTGTTCAAACAGCCAGCCTGTTCCAAGGTGTCGCGAAGCGACCGCACACGCGACATCGGCTGACCAATCATCACATAAACGCAGGCTACATCGCCGAGTTTCTGCGCGGATACGAAGTCGATTGCAAGAGCCGTCTTGCCGACGTTGCGATCGCCAATGATGAGCTCGCGCTGTCCGCGTCCGATCGGAATCGCCGCGTCGACGGCCATCACGCCGGTCCACAAGGTTTGCTCAACACTTTTGCGTTGGATGATCGCCGGTGCAGGCCGAAAGAGTGGCAGAAGCCTCGACGACGAAAGAGACGGGCCTTCGTCCAGTGGATTGCCGAGCGGATCGAGCACGCGTCCAAGTGCTTCAGGGCCAACGGATATCTCGGGCAGCCTCTGCATTCCAGTCACACCGTCGCCTGCGCAAACCTGCGAAGCACCAGAAAGCAAAACCGCACCGAGCACGTCTTGCCGCAAATCGAACGCGATCCCGAACGCACCCGAATCGAAGGTGAGCAATTCTTCGTAACGTACATCGTCCATTCCCGCTACAACCGCGACTCCGTCGCCTACACGCTGCACAACACCTCGCGGTTTCATGCCGTCGTCCAACCGCAATTGCGCGGCAGCCGCAATTAAGTCGTCTTTTACAGATAGGTGCGGATCAGACATCGTTGGTCTTTTGCAGCGGATTGTGATTGTTCGCTCGGCGGCTCATCTCCTTAACCAGCGATTGACTGGCGTATTGAACTAGCCCTTTGACGGTTGCGTCGATCAAGCCCTCGCCCGTCGAGACGCGAATCCCATCTCCTAGATTCTCAACCGTCCGAAATTCTGCTGCCTCGCCAGCGGGTCCAAGAGCGTTCTTGATTGATGCGACTCGTTCAGGCAGCAGCGGCTGAGTCGACTCAACTGTGACTGGCGCGAGGCTATCGTGAGACAATGAACGAAGTTGTTGGCATGCCGATTCAATTAGTGCGGATTGCAAATTGGGGCCACCGATTTGTGTCAGAAATCGGCCAATGGTTTCGGCGGCGGCCACCGCGGCGACTTCCGCCAACGTATCACGCTGAGTCTCCGATATTCGCGCCGCCTGACGCTGACTCATCTCACGCTCACGCTGCGCCACCGAACGAGCCTCAGTGAGAATTTTATCGGCTTGCCTACGTGCGGCTTCTAGTTCACTCGCGCGTAAACCGTTCAGCTCCGTTTGCAGGTTCGCTCGTATCGCGTTCGCCTCATTTTGCACCTTTTCTGCATCTGCAAGTTTTTGAGTCGCTTGCAGATTGTCCGATTCAAACTTTGCTTGGCGATCAAGCAAGGCTTGACGCACGGGCTTGAAAAACAACCAGCCCATCGCGGCGGCCAATGCCAAGAAGTTTGCAGCCTCGAATAGAAATGTGGTTACTGTCGGTGACACGATTATCCGCCCACCGTTCCAATGAATGGATTGGCAAAGAGCAAGATCAACGCGATCACCAAGCAAAAGATGGCGGTCGACTCCACCATCGCGAGGCTGACGAACAGGGTTCGCGTGATCGAGGATGCCTCATCAGGCTGGCGAGCAAGCGCGTCCATCGCGGCAGCACCGATGCGGCTTTCGCCGATCGCCGCGCCGATCGCGCCGAGTGCCATCGTCAAGGCAGCCCCCGACATAGCGACGATGGCAATAATGGTGTGTTCATTCATCTATATTGACTCCTGTTTGTAGCTGGTTACTCATCTGTGGCGCTAATCGCTGCCCCAATGTAAACGGTCGAAAGGATGGCAAAGATGTAAGCTTGTAGTAGCCCAATAAGCAAATCGAGCGCCATGATCGGGGTCGGAACCAAGAAGCCGGCCAAGGCCACCAGTAGTCCAACAACCAAATGCCCGGACATGATGTTTCCGAATAGTCGAACGGCGAGTGCCAGTGTACGCGACAACTCTGAAATTACGTGCAGCGGCATCAGCAACGGATTGGGGCGGAAGTAATGCTTGACGTATCCCATCGCGCCATTCGCTTGGATTCCGGCAATCGGAACACTCAAAAAGACTACGACAGCGAGCGCCGATGTCGTGGCAAGGCTACCAGTGGCCGGATGTACTCCCGGAAGTTGTCCAGCGATGTTGCAGAACGCGATGAACAAAAATAGGCTCCCGGCTAATGTCGCGACGACCGCGTGCCGTCGACCAATAATCTCTTGCACCAAGTCATCGAAGCTTTCGACGACGAGGAACGCAACGACCGCTAGCCAGTGTTGGGGCCGCGTACGAACAAGATGTCGCAGCAACATCGCAAGGGCAATGAGTACGAGAGTCACTACGGTTGAGGTGACCATCGTCTCGGTGATCGGTATCGAACCGACCCGAAACAACACGGGATCGCCAAAGATTCTCAAGTCCATAGCCTTACCGCTCCTTGGATGCAACGTTTGACGGAACCGGTGCAGGATTGACCATGAAACGTAGGCTCAACGTAGCCAATCCAATCGCCCAACCCGCAGCCGCGACGAGAATCTCGCCCGAAAGAGCGGACAGGACGAGCACCGCTGAGACAACTGACAGCCTTAGCATGCCCAATGCGGGCGTCCACGCAGTCAACCGATGCGAGGCTCGCCAAAGCATCATCGCATGCAGGCAGCCGGCAACGATCCCAGCGACAAACCAAACGTAAGTTGTGATTTCAATCATGTTTCTGTGTCACTACTTTCCAAGCCGCGAATGAACCAAGCAGAACGCCGGCCGTCAAAAACATCAACGTAAAGCGAATGCCCGAATCAAAGCTGGTATCTAAATAGCGGCCCAACAACGCGCCACCAACCGAACCCAACACGATTGGCCAGCCGACCATTCCCAACACGTTCAGCGAATGCCAGAAACTGCGATGCCCCTGTTCACGACGGGCCAGGCGCGAACGGTCTCGATTGACCGCGGCACGCGGGTCAACGCGTGCCGTTCGTTCCTTTCTGGCTCGATTTATCAAGGCTTCCCCTTCGCAGCACCATCAGGCTCATCGCCATGACTCAATTCTTGCAAGATGCGTTTCTCAAGTTGCCCAAGCGTTTTACGCACGTCCATTTCTTCACTTGGCTCGGACAGCAACGCATCGAGTTGCTGAGAAACCGATTCGACATCGTCGCCCGCCACAGCCAGCGGGGTCAGCAAACTCGCCGTTTCACTGCTTGTGTGCAGCAGTCCACCTGCCGTACCGGCGTATCTCATCCCGTCACTTGTCCGAAGCAAGATCAGTCCAGCTTCCACCGCCAGCACCGTGGGCTCACCCCGTGGGCGCAACCCCACATGTCCGGTCTTCGTGGGAACTCGCAGTGAAGCAACGTCCCGATCGACAATCGTTTCACGAGGCGTGCGAATCGTGACATGAAGTGCTCGCACCGTCATGAGGCTTTCACCGCTTGTTCGTCTACTCGCCGAATTTCGTCCAATGCACCGATCATAAATAACTTATCCTCGGCGATCGCGTCGCATTGGCCATCCAGAATCGCTTCCACGCCATCCACAGTCATCGCGATTGGCACATTTCGGCCAGACATCCCGGTGA